>JANNAY010000223.1:0-5288 GCA_031384945.1 Deltaproteobacteria bacterium | reverse complement strand
CCCCCCGAAACCGGGGGGAAGTCGCGATTGACAATGCATCGTCGACGACGACGTCACGGGGTTCGATTTCCCCCCGGGTTCGGGGGGGCTGGGGGGCCGGCTTCTCGCGACGCTGCCAAGCGTCACGCGAGCTCCACAGCGACGCGGCCTGCGCAGCCGATGCCGGCTTCGGCGACGTCGACGGCGGCGGCGACGATGTTGACGCCGGCTTTGACGGCGCGTTTGACGGCGGCTGCGTAGTCTTCGTCGATGGCTTTGGCGGGGGCGACGACGTCGACGTCGTTGCGCTGCAACAGATACAACAGAAACACGCGCTGGCCTTTGCGCGCCGCGCGGGCGAGCTCGTTGACGTGCTTGGTGGCGCGCTCGCTGACGGCGTCAGGAAACAACGCGCGGCGCACACCATGGCGGTCATCGCGCAGGGTCACGCTCTTCACTTCGACGAAGGTGACATCACCGCCTGCGTCTTTGAGACCGTGCTGCAGCTTGAGATCGACGCGGCTCTTGCCCAGGGGTTGCTCGCGCTCCACGTCGAGAAACGAGCCCAGCTCAGGAAAGATTCCGCCGCGCACAAAGGCCTCGGCGACGCGGTTGCTGCGAATGGTGTTGCAAGACACCCACGTCGGTGTGGCGCTGGTGCCGACGTCGATGGCCTCGAGCTCGAGGTCGAGCTTGCGCTTCGGGTTGTCGTGGCGCGTGAGCAAAACCGGGGCGCCCTCGATCAACATGCCCGTCATGGCGCCGGTGTTGGCGGTGTGCGCGGTGCAGGTGACACCATCTACCTCGACGTCGACGAAGAAGCGTTTGTAGCGGCGCAAGAAACGTCCATTCACCACTGGCTGCAAGAACGGATGGAGCACCAGCGGTGAAAGCACCGGCCAGTGTTAGCGTCGTCGTCGATGACGACAATCGCTCTCGACGTGATGGGTGGAGATCATGCGCCGCAAGCACCGCTGTCGGGGGCCGCGCACTTTTCGCTGAAGCCCGACTGCCCGCAGCTCATCCTCGTCGGCGACGCGCGCGTCATCGAGGCCACGCTGGCCCAAGAAGAGCACGACAAGAGCAAGCTCTCGATCGTCGACGCTCCGCAATTCGTCGCCATGGACGCCGACCCCAGAGCAGCCCTCGACGCGATGCCCGACGCCTCGGTTGCCGTCGCCGCCCGCCTCGTCAAAGACGGCAAAGCAGACGCCCTCGTCAGCGCCGGCAACACCGGTGGCGTCGTCATGGCTTGCGCGCGCAACTGGCCGCGGCTCGCTGGGGTGCCCCGCGCTGCGCTCGGCGCCGTCTATCCAACCGAGACGCGGCACGGCGAGAAGAACGATCCGTTCTCGCTCATTCTCGACGCCGGCCTCACCCTCGACGTCGACGCCGACGCGCTCGTCGACTTTGCCGTCATGGGCAGCGCCTACGCCGCGCGCATCTCGAAGAACCCGCGGCCGCGCGTCGGTCTCTTGAGCAACGGCAGCGAAGCCAAGAAGGGGCCGCCCGCCGTCGTCGAAGCCCACGCCCGTTTGAGCGCGCGCAGCGACATCAACTTCATCGGCAACGTCGAAGGCCTCGACATCCCCAAGGGCACCGCCGACGTCGTCATCACCGGCGGCTTCGTCGGCAACATCGTTTTAAAGATGTTAGAAGGCGTGGCTGAGACCATGCAATCCATGGTCAAGACGGCGGCCGACGCCAGCCTGCTGAACAAGGCGGGGCTCGTGATGCTGCTGCCGGCGCTCAAAGAATTGAAGAAGACGACAGACTGGCAGCAGTACGGCGGCGCCCCGGTGTTGGGCTTTGAGCACGTCGTCATCAAGGCCCACGGTCGCAGCAGCCCGCGGGCGATCAAGAACGCCATCAAGGTCGCCTGCCGCGCCATCGACGGTGACCTCGTTGGCGCCATCAAGGCCGGCCTCGCCGATGCGTCTTCGTCTACGTTGTCTGCGCTGAAGTCCCAGTAGATGCTGGATGCTTCTTTGCCGCGCTGTCTTTTGCTGTGAGCGAGAACAGGGGCAGCTCAACCTGAAAGCGCGTGCCGTGCGGGTGCGCATCTTCAACGCCGACGCTGCCGTCCATCGCTTCGACCAGGTGCTTGACGATGGCGAGGCCGAGGCCGGTGCCACCGACGTCTCTTGAGCGGCCTGAGTCGACACGGTAAAAGCGCTCGAACAGGCGCTCTTTGTGTTTGTTTTCGACGCCCGGTCCATCGTCTTCGACCTGCAGCACCGCCCTGCCGCCCCGACGCAGAGCGCGCACTGTCACGTGACCGCCGGCGGGTGTGTATTTCACCGCGTTGTCGACAAGATTGATCAGCACCTGGTCGAGGGCTTTGGGGTCGCCTTCGACGGCGAGGGCGTCGTCTTCGACGTCGACGCTGACGCGCTGGTCTTTCTCGCGGGCGCGGGGTTCGACGGCGTCGACGACGTGGTCGATGGCCTCTCTGAGGTTCACGGGCACGCGGGTGAACACCGCTTTACCGGCCTCGATCTTCGAGAGCTCGAGCAGGTCGGCGATCAGGCGCGAGAGGCGCTCGGCGTTTCTGTGCACGGCCTCAACGAACTTCAGGGCGCGCGGCCCGTCGTCGAGGGCGCCGTTCAACAGCGTCTCGGCGTTGGCGAGAATGACCGAGCACGGCGTGCGCAACTCGTGGCTGACGTTGGCGACGAAGTCGCGGCGCAGCGTCTCGAGCCGGCGAATCTCTGAGACATCGTGGACGACGTAGACGACGCCGTCGTTGACCGTCGAGCGCCGCAGCACGTGCAGGGTGCGAGAGCCGACGTCGAGCTCGACGTCGCCGTCGACGTCGGTGACGCCTTTGACGGCGAGCACGCTGCCGCGCACGTCGTCGCCGAGGCGCAAGAGGTCGCGGGCGGCGCGGTTGCACAAGACGACGCGGCTGGTGTCGTCGACGGCGACGATGCCTTCGCCCATCGCCTGCATCAGGCCCTCGAAGCGATCGCGTTCGTCGCGCAGGTGGCCGAGCGTCGCCTCGAGGTCGGCGGCCAGCCCGTCAAACGTTCGGGCGAGCACGGCATCGTCGTCGCGTTCTTCGTCGTCGTCGCGCGCGTCTTCGTTGCCAGGGCGGCGGATCGCGCGGGCGGCGGCGAGCAAGGTGCGCAAGCGGCGCGACACGAGATGAGAGCCGAGGGCGGCGGCGATGACGGCGACAGCGACGGCGAGGGCGGCGGCGCCGAAGAAGAAGCCGCGCAAGGTAGACACTGTCTGGGCGACGGCGTTCAAGGGCAGCGACAGGCGCACCACGCGATCGCCGGCGGCGCGGGCGACGTAGAGGGCGTCGATGGCCAGGGTCGTGCTCTGGCGCCGCGCGACGCCCTTACCCGTCGAGCGGGCGGCGATCACCTCAGGCCGATCGGCGTGGTTGGCTGCGTTGGTCAGCGCTGCGCCCTCGAGCTCAGAGTCGCCGATCAACACGCCGTCTTTGTCGATGACCGAGACGCGGGCGCCGAGCGCATCGGCGACGGCATCTGCGGTGTCGTCGACGTTCTCGGATTGTGACAGTGTCAAGTTTGCGACAGCCGTGCCGCGCCAAAGCTCATCTTCGATGCGGGCGACGACGTTTTTTTCGACGCGGTCTTCAGCGACGACGCCAAAGACGCCGACGGCAGCGACGATAACGACGACAGAGACCAGCAACTGCTTGCCCCGCACCCCGAGCAGCGCCCACAAACGTTTCACGCCGCTTCACCCTCCGACGAGCCCGGCGTGACGTCGTCGGGGCGGGCGCGAAAGCGATAGCCAACGCCGCGCAAGGTCTCGACGTAGACACCGGCGCTGCCGAGCTTCTCGCGCAGGCGCTTCACGTGGGTGTCGACGGTGCGCGTGGTGATGTCAGCTTGGATGCCCCAGACGTCGCTCAGCAAGGTGTCGCGGCTCTGCACGCGTCCACGGCGGGCGAGAAAGGTCGCGAGCAAACGAAACTCGAGGGCGGTCAAGACGACCTCGTCGGCGTCGACGAAGCAGCGGTGGGCGGTGGGGTCGAGGCGCAGGCGTCCGAAGGTGACTTCTTCGGTGATGACGTCGTCGTTCTTCTGGTTCGAGCGCCGCAAGATCGCGCGCACGCGCAGCATCAGCTCGCGCACGCTGAAGGGTTTGACGACGTAGTCGTCAGCGCCGACCTCGAAGCCGACGACGCGATCGATCTCTTCGCCGCGCGCGGTCAACATGACGACGGGGATGCGCCGCAGGGCTTCGTTCTGCTTCAGGCGTCGACACACCTCGGTGCCCGAGATGTCGGGCAGCATGACGTCGAGCAGCACCAGATCGGGCCGGGGCTCGAGCTCGGCGAGCTTGAGCGCCTGCTCACCCGTCGACGCTGCGCGGGTCTCGAAGCCCTCGCGTTGCAGGTTGTATTCAAGCGTCGAGAGCAGGTCGCGCTCGTCTTCGACGATGAGAAGGGTCTGGGCCATGGCTGCCTCCGCTTTCTGCTTTGGCGAGGAGGTAACGACGTCGTGTGACAAGCAGGTGACGGACGAGCAACCACCGGCCCTGCCGCTGCCCCGTCGTCGGCGCCTGCGGCAAGCTGTCCACCCCCCCGAATTCGCGGGCGCTTGGTCAAAACGCTTTGACTTCACCGACGACGACCTTTACGTCTCAGCGCGCGCTGGGTCGGTAGCTCAGCTGGTAGAGCAGCGGACTTTTAATCCGTTGGTCGCGGGTTCGATTCCCGCCCGACCCACCAGCTTGCCCCTCTTGAAGGGGAGAGGACGCGGAGGCGGCGGCTCGATTGGAGCCTCCGCACCACGCCCGCACCACAAGGTTTTCATGTCGCCCTCGCGAGGCGCAGGCCTCCGATGCCGGGGTCTGCCGCAGGCTCTGCTGCGAACGACAGCGGCGCCGGGATGAGCGCGACCGTCGCCGCCAGCGGCAGCGTGGTGCCGTCGACGTAGGTGCCGCGCTCGCCGGGCAGGGTGCGGCCGCAGAGGTACTCGACGGCTTCGTCGTCGGCGCCGAGGGCCTTCAGGCCGGAGGCGAAGGCTTTGCGGAACGCGTGGTGAGGCCGGCCCGTCCAGGCTTCCTCTCGAACGCCGGTGCGCTTCCAGGCGTTGGCCATCGGCCGGTCCCGCGCCTGGCGCTCGCGCTGACCGCTGCGGCCGGTCTTGATCAGATAGCCCTCGCGCGTGCCCCAGCCGGCGAGCTCCTGCACAAGCCAGGGCGCGATGGGGACGATGCGGCCGCTCGCCTCCGCCTCGGTCTTGCCGAGCTCGGGGCGGATGGTCAGCAGGCCGCGCTCCATGTCGACGTCGCTCCACAGCAGACGCATCGCCTGGTTGGCGCGC
>JANNAY010000222.1:0-3399 GCA_031384945.1 Deltaproteobacteria bacterium | reverse complement strand
CCCCCCGAAACCGGGGGGAAGTCTGCACCCGCGACGGCGTCGCAGGCGAAACCGCAGGCGCGGCGCGTTGGATTCACAACCCGGGTTGGGCATCGATCGCGCGCGCTGGCAGCTCGCTCCGGGTGTGCATTCCCCCCCGGTTTCGGGGGGCCAGGGGGGCCTTCGTTCGCGACCGCGCATCGTCTGCGGGCTTCTCGTCGTGACCGCTTCGCACGATCCCATTCGCAGCCTTGTGTCGCAGCTGGCGCGCTTGCCCGGCATCGGCGAGCGCACCGCCACGCGGCTCGTGCACCACCTGCTGCGGCAAGACCGAACGCTGCTGCATGCGCTGGCCCACAGCCTCGTCGACGTCGCCGACCATGTTCACGAGTGCACGCGCTGCTGCACGCTGACCGCCAACGAAGGCATGTGCGGCGTCTGCAAAGATCCGCGGCGCGACGACACACTGTTGTGCGTCGTCGCCAGCATTCAAGACCAGGGGGCCATCGAGTCGACCGGCGAGTTTCGCGGGCGGTACCACGTGCTGCACGGCACGTTGTCGCCGCTCGACGGCGTCAAGCCCGACGACCTGCGGCTGCAGCCGTTGTTGGCGCGGCTGCTCGGCGACGACAAAGGCGTCAGCGAGATCATTCTGGCCACGCCGCCCAGCGTCGACGGCGAGGCCACTGCCCTCTACCTCGCACGCTTGCTCGGCCCGCAGGGCGTGAAGCTCACGCGCATCGCCAGCGGCGTGCCCGTCGGCGGCGATCTGCAGTTCGCTGACAAGCCGACGCTGGCCCGCGCGATCAACCTGCGCCGCGTGGTCTGAGGCGCCATGAAGGTCGACGACGAGTACGCGAAGAAGCACATGGCCGGCGAGGGCGATGTCCTCTACTTCGACAAGCGCACGATGCCGCGTTGGCTGCGCACGATGATGGGCGCCACATTGGCCGGCGGCGCCAGCGTCGTCGTCGGCGCCGGCGTCGGCAGCGGCGACGCGCGGGTGTTGTTGCTCTTGCCCATCTACGCGTTTGCGGCGCTGGCGCAGGTGTCGTTCTGGACGCTGCGCACCGCGGTGACCCGTCAGAACGTGCACATTCAATATGGACTGTGGGGTCCAAAGATCGCGACGCAAAGCATTATCAAGGCCGAGGTCATTCACTACGATTGGAAGACCTTCGGCGGCTGGGGCATCCGTCGAGGACTGCGCGACGGCGCGGTCGCCTACAACATGATGGGCGACCAGGGCAAAGCGGTGAAGATCGCGTTTCAAGAAGACGGCAAGACGCGCCACGTCATCGTCAGCGCTTCACATCCTGAGCAGCTGTGTGGCGCCATCCTCGAGGCCATGGGCGGCGCCTCACTCGCCGACGTCAGAGACGGCCTCGGCGTCAAAGACGTCGTCGTCGCCGAAGAGGTCGAAGCCGACGCCGAAGTTGAAGTCCTGCTGAAGCCTCGCTGATTTGACGAGCGCCAAAGAGGTGGGCGATGACGCCAGCCACGGCGACCGCGTGAATCGAACGTGCTTGCGGCCCGTCGCCGAGACACATCCCTGGAGAGCGCATGTTGAGATCCTGGTCGTCGTTGCTGCCGTCGCTGTCTGCCGCCCTGTCTGTTGGCCTTCTTCTCGTGGTCACGGCCGCGGGCTGCGCCTCGCCCGGTGTGAACATCGTCACGCTGCGCCCGACGGCGGCGCTCGAGCCGCGCGGCGCCGATCGCCTGGTGCTCGTCGACGGTGAAGGCCGCCGCGCCGGCAAAGAAGACGTCGCCGACTTGTTCAGAGAGCTCGCCCGCGGCGGCTTCTACAGCGTCGATGACCGCGGCGACGACGGCGTCAAGCTCACGCTGGTCGGTGACAAGGGCAACATCGAAGGCTCGTCAAAGGCGCCGAAGAGCAACGAGCTCTACGTCCGCGTCGACGTGCTCAACTGGGAGGCCGCGCCGGCCATCTTCAAAGACAAGGCCGAAGACGGCGTCACCGACGTCGACGTGCCCGGCGTGCACGGCCGCGCCGACCTGCAGATCAGCGTCGTCACCGCCGCCGGCGAAGTCTTGATGCGCGAGCGCCCGTACAACGGCGGCGCCGACCTCGTCGACGACTGCGCCCCCGGCACGCCGGTGATGACGGCGACCTGCGCCAACGTGTTGATCAAGAAGAGCATCGACGCCGCCGGCCGCGCGGCGCTCACCGCGTTTCTCATCGACATCACACCGGTGCGCGTCACCGACTACGTGAAATACGACGACGGCGATCCGGGCCAGAAGAAGCTGCTCGAAAAGGCCAACGACCAGCCGCTGTCGTCGACCGAAAAGGCCCTGCGCCGGTACATCAAGAAGAACCCCAACAACGCCATCGCCCTCTACAACCTCGCCGTCACCGAAGACGCGCAAGGACAATTCGAAGACGCCATCGCCCACTACGACGCCGCGATGAACATCGTCACCCGCGATGGCTACGTGCAGGCCCGCGGCGACGCCAAGGCCCGCCTCGTCGCGTGGGAGCGCGTCTACGGTCCGCGCGCGAAGGCGAAGCAGGCCAAGGCAGAGGTCGCATCGGCCGAGACTGCGAAAGAGCCGACGAAAGAGCCGACGAAAGAGACTGCGCCGCCGGCACCCTGATTCTTGGTTTCTCGTCTCGTTCAGCATCGAAGAAAGGTCGCCTGTCGTGGGCGACCTTTTCCCTGTCAAAGAGGTGAACTGTGACCCGTAAAGTGATCGGTGGATTGATTCAGTGCTCAAACCCCCTGAACGACCCGACCGCGTCGATCGAGGCGGTGAAGAAGGCGATGCACGAGAAGCACCTCGGCTATGTGCACGAGGCTGGCAAGAAGGGCGTGCAGATTCTCGGGCTGCAAGAGATCTACAACGGGCCGTACTTCTGCCCGTCGAAAGACCCCAAGTGGTGTGACCAGGCCGAGTCGATTCCAGGCCCTACGGTCACTGAGTTTCAGGCCCTGGCCAAGCAGTACCAGATGGCCATCGTCGTGCCGATTTATGAACGCGAGATGGCCGGCGTCTACTACAACTCCGCGGCCGTCATCGACGCCGACGGCAGCTACCTCGGCAAGTACAGAAAGAACCACATCCCCGATGTGAACCCGGGCTTTTTCGAGAAGATGTTCTTCAAGCCGGGCAACCTCGGCTACCCCACCTTCCAGACCCGCTACGCCCGCATCGGCGTCTACATTTGCTACGACCGCCACTTCCCCGAAGGGGCGCGCTGCCTCGGGCTGAACGGCGCCGAGATCGTCTTCAACCCCTCGGCGACGGTGGCCGGGCTCTCCCAATACATCTGGAAGGTGGAACAGCCGGCGTCCGCCGTGGCGAACGGGTATTTCGTCGCGGCGTCCAACCGCGTCGGCACCGAAGCGCCGTGGGGGATCGGGAAGTTCTACGGGACGAGCTATTTCGCGAACCCGC
>JANNAY010000193.1:0-2508 GCA_031384945.1 Deltaproteobacteria bacterium | reverse complement strand
GCCGCTGCCGGCGCCGTCGAAGAAGCGGCCGTCTTTGATGAGCACGAAGTGGTCGGCGTTGTCGCCGTAGGCGAGCACGCCGCCCGTCGCCGGTGACGGCACCAACGTGTGAAAGGCGAGGGGCAGCGGCGCGCGCCGCGTGAAGCCCGCCGGTGCTGCAGGCGGACCATCGAGGCGGCGCCAGTCGACGCCGTCGTAGGCCCAGGCGTCTTCGTTGACGCCGGGGACGAAGCCGGGGTCTCTGGTTTCGCCGCTGCAGGCGCAGTCGTCGCCGCTGACGACGATGACTTCGCCGGCGGCTTCGTCGTACGCCATCACGTGCTGCGAGCGGCCCGGCGGGGCGTTCGCCGTCGTCTTCTGCGTCCACAGCGCGCCGTCGAATTCCCAGGTGTCGGCGAAGGGCGGCGCGGCGATGACGTCGGCGGGCACGCCGTCTCGCGGAAACGTTTGCGAGCCGTGGTTGCAGGCGAAGGCGCCCGAGGGGTCGTCGCCGCCGAAGATGACGAGCTGTCCCCGTCGACGATCATAGGCGGCGCTGGTGTTGGCGCGGGCCGGCGGCGCCGACGCAACGCAGGCGGCGTCGGTGCAGAGGGGCGTCCAGGTGGTGCCATCAAAGGCCTGCAGGGCGGTGCCGTCGAACCAGACGACGGCGCCGACAACGTCGTCGTAGACGAGGGCGCCGCTGCCGCCGGGGGCTTCGGTGCAGCCGTCGCCGCAGGCGTCGCGCCAGACGGCGCCGTCGAATTCAAAGGTGCCGTCGAGGCCGCCGCCGTGGGCGACGAGGACGTGGCGCACGGGGTCTTCGACGAGTCCCATGTTGCTCAGGCCGGGGGGCAGGCTCTGGCGGCAGGTGTCGTCGGTGCACAGCTGGCGAAAGCGCGCGCCGTCGAAGGACCACATCTGCGCCACGCCGCCGCCCCCGAGCACCAGCGATTGTCCCAGCAAGATCAACTCGTTGCGCCGTGTGTCGAAGACGAAGCGCGACTGGCTCATGGCCGGTGGGCGGGCACCAGCGCCGGCGGCGAGCCGGCGAAAGCGCCGATCGGTGCCTTTGACGAAGACGTCGCTGCCGGCGTCGCGGCAGCCGACGACCTGGCCGAAGAATTGGGCGCCGTCGACGTTGAGCTGGCTGCCGCCGAACAGCACGGTGTGGCCGCGCACGGGGTCGTGGCCGACGGCCGCGCCGAACAGCACGCCGCTGCTCGGTCGCAAGGCGTCGCCGTCGTCGCTGGCGACGGCGGTGAAGGTGCCGGCGCCTTCGGTGGTGACGGCAGCGTCGTCGATGGCGCCGACGCCGTCGACGTCGCCGCGCTCTTCGGCGGCGCTCTGGTTCAGCGTGTCGGTGAAGATCGGCAGCTCTTCGAAGTGGTGCGGGTTGTCGATGTCGTCGCCGACGACCTTGCCGCCGGGCGAGGCGATCCAACGCTGCTCGTTGACGGCTGTGGGGGCGCTGACGTTGCCGGCGCCGTCGGCTGTGACGATGAAGACCTCTCTGACATCGCCGGTGGCGAGGAAGAAGCCGCGGTCGACGCCGCCGAAGCCAAGGTCGTCGGCGCGCGTGCGGCCGATCTCGCGCAGGCCTTCGGCGTCGCGGGTGACGAGCACGAAGTCGCCGCTGTCGACGACGCCGGCCGCACCGCTGACGGTATAGACGTCGCTGCCGGTGACGCCGGCGCGTCCCCAGGGGGCGCGCTCGAAGACCAGCGGTCCAGCGGCGAGGTCGACGGCGGGGGCGGTGGCGTCGACGACGACGCCGGCGACGACGACCTGTTCGATGACGTTCTTCGCTTTGTCGACGACGCGGACGACGACGTCGAAACTGCCGTCGATGCCCGATGCGTCGCCGGGCCACACGAGCTTGAAGGTCACGGGGTTCTCGACGTTGGGATCGCGCTCGAGCGCGAGGGTCGAGCCCGCGAGGCGCGCCGTCGGCACGTCGAGCTCGTCGGTCTCTTCGTTGAGCGAGAAGCTCAAGCTGACGTCGATGTTGGGGCCGATAGGTCCGCTCTCGTCGGCGGCGATCTCAAAGGCGACGGGCGTGTTCTGCGGGTTCGGCAAGCGCGAGAAGGCGACGTTGCCGATGACCGGCGGCGTGACGTCGACGGTGACCACGCCGGCCGGGAAGCGCTTGGGCAAACCGCGGGCATCAAACGCCGCGACGACGACCGTGAGGGGCCCTTCGGGCAGCGCGTCGGTCGCCGTCAACGTCGCGCGCCAGGTGTTGTCGCCGGTCTCTTCGACGTCAAAGACGGCGATGGCGCTGCCGTCTTGCAGCAGCTCGACGGTCGGCGTGCGCAGCGGGGCGCTGGCGAATTCGACGTCGACGACGACGACGTCGCCAGCGTCGATGATGGGCTGCCCGATCAGGTCGGGGGTGATCGTCGTCGTCGGTGGCGCCAGCTCGTCGCCGGCGAGCGTGCGCACGCACAGCCGCGACGTCCGCTCGCAGACGAGGTCGTCGGGGCAGGCGTCGTCGTCGCCGCAGACGATGAGGGCGCCGTCGGGGGC
>JANNAY010001538.1:0-4092 GCA_031384945.1 Deltaproteobacteria bacterium | reverse complement strand
GTTCTTCGTGTGCAGCTGGCGGCTCAGCTGGTCGACGAAGAAGTTGCCGGCCGTGGCGACCATCTCGAGCAACACCGGCGTCAGCTGCTCAATCTCGCCGAGCACCTTCTGATCGCTGCCTGCCTCTGTGCGCAGCGACTTCAGCAGCGTTGTCGGGATGACGAAGACGGCGCGCAGGTAGTCGGCGGCGGTGAAGCCCTGAGCGACGCGGCGCTCGGCGTTCTGCGTGAGCCGGTCGCGCACCGCGGCGCGGTCACCGCGCGTCAGGAGCTGAAGCAGCGCGTCAACGAGACCCGCGAGGCTCTCGCGCAGCTCAACGCCCGAGAGCAGCTCGTAGCGCGGCACAGCTTCAATCACGGTGCCCACCAGCTGATCGAGGATCGCGCCGCGGCGGTTTTCGAGCAGACGAATCACTTCAACGAAGGCCATGCGGTCATCCTGCCATCCGCGTGCGACGCGGACAGCTGAATCCAACGAAGACGCCGGCGATGGCGTTGACGACGACGAAGCTGCTGAAGCGGGCGGCGTCGGCTGCTTCTGCTGCTTCGACTCAGCGCGCTCGCGAGGGCGATGACGATCGCGGAGGCGAGCTTTCACCGTACGATGGGACGGATGAAATACGCGAGGTGCAAGGCGAAAAAACAAGAACGGGCGTGGACTCATCGTCCAACGCCCGTTCTTGTCTGCGATTACTGGACGACAGTGAAGTCGCCAGACCATCGACCAGGGACGTCTCGAAAGACGTCGACTGGTTCAGGTCGCCGCAGCAGCCTTCGAGGCCTTTTTCTTCGCAGCCTTCTTCTTCGCCGGCTTCTTCGCGGCCTTCTTCGCGGTCTTCTTCGCGGCCTTCTTCGCCGGCTTCTTCTTCGCAGCCTTCTTCTTCGCAGCCTTCTTGGTCGCCATGGTTCTACTCCTTGATCATGCTGACGGCGTCGCGGAAGCGACGTCGACGGCGTTGGGCGTCCGGGCTCGAGCGGAAGGGCTCAAGCCGGAATTCTTGAAAACACCACCCGAAAACGCGGGGGATGTGTGTCCAAACACCGGCGAAGCCGGGGTCTGGTCGACGGCACAGTCATCAAGACCAGTATCGATTGCCGCATTCTCCACACCACCGGCGCTTTGGTTCTCACCAAAGGCAGTGGACTGGACCGCGCGCTTGACTTGCGCCAACGGATGATGTGCGCCGCTTTCCGCTCTTTCGTTTGGAAGGTGACTCACAAGACCGTTCATCGACACTCGCTTGAAGAGCAATGCAGTGCTCACAGCCTTTTTAATCCTTGATGCCTGCTGCGCGCCAGTCCTTTTTTGCAACCGAGCCGTGCGTGTGCATGTCGCGACCCTCGAAACACCATGAACATCACGCGCGCGCGCATCCATTCGATCACGCGTTTGCGTGATTTCTCGTCGAGAAACGCGACTTCATCTGCGCGCGCGCATGATCGACGCGCGTTGTGATCGATGAGCGCGCGCGCGTGTCTCGCACTGTCTCAATCCGCATTTTTTTTCTGCGCGCGCGCGCGTGAAGGCAGCGATCAGCGCGATCGATCAGCGATCGAGCGGTGATCGCAGCGATCGATCAGGCGCGTGTGACGCGAAAGCAGCGGTGCGGCTGCTGCTGAAAATACGGCGGCTTCGTCTGTGCCGTGACGTCGACGATGCTGACGTCGTCACGGGCGGCGTCGCGCGCGAGCGAGAAGCCGCGCAAGTTGGTGGAGAACCACACAGTTCCGCCCGATCGGCACTTCATCAGCGATCGCCCGATCAACCAGGCGTGATCTCTCGCGACATCGAAGTCGCGCGCCGCGCGCTTGCTGCGTGAGAACGAAGGCGGGTCGACGACCACGACGTCGTAGGCGCCGCGTTCTTCGTCGCTCTCGAGATAAGCGAGCACGTCTTGGCAGATCACCCGGTGCTTCTTCGGGTCGAGCCCGTTGAGCGCCACGTTCTCTTCGGCCCAGCGACAGGTGCGCGCCGACAAATCCATCGACGTCGTCGACGACGCCTGCGACAGCGCGGCCTGCACGGAGAAGCTGCCGGTGTAGGCGAACAAGTTGAGCAGCGAACGACCGGCGATCTCTTTGGCGACCAACGCGCGGGTGGTGCGGTGATCGAGAAACAGGCCCGGATCGCGCCGCGCGCCCAGGCGCAGACGAAACTTCGCGCGCGCTTCTCTGACGACCACGTCGAATTCGGAGGCGTCGGCATCTTCGGCTTCAACTTCGCCGCCGCGCTCGCGCTCGCGCGTTTGCACGACGATGCGGTCGCGGAGGACGCCGCAGACATCGGCGACGACGTCGGCGCAGGCGTTGACGAAGGCGTCGAAGCTGGCGCCGCCGCCGTGGCGGGGGGCGTAGGCGACGAAGAAGACAGAGGACTCGTAGACGTCGACCTGAAACGGCAGCTCAGGGATGTCGCGGTCGTAGACGCGGAAGCAGGTGACGTCTTCGCGCTTTCGCCACGCCGCGAGGCGCGCCAGGTTCTTCACCAGGCGGTTTCGCCACATCTGAATTTTGTCGCTCACCCCTGCAGGTCCCAGCTGACGACGCAGTCGGCGAGGGCGGACGAGACTTCGAGCTGCAGCGGCGCTTTGCTGTCGGCGAAGAGGCGCGTGCCGGTCTTGGCGTCGACGAGAGGGAAGCGGAACAAGTAGAGGTCGTCGAAGCGGTCGATGTAGGGGAAGACCTCTTTCACCGCCGGCGACGCGCGCACGTTGTCGACGCGGGTCGGCTTCACCTTCTGGCCGCCGCGCGACAGCGCGGTGTCCCAGATGGTGTAGCTCGCCGAAAGATCACGGTTCTTTTGGTCGGCGACGTACATGGCGACGAAGACGAGCACTTCTTCTTCGCCGGCCGGCGCCGCCAACGTCTTCTCTGCGTCGACGCCTTCGTCGGCGGTGCCCAGGCCGACCAGCTCTTGCTGCGTTTGGTCGGCGAAGCGGCCGTGGAATTCGGCGCGCTCATCGAGAAAGGCTTTGCGCAGGCGCGGCGTCACCAAGGTGGCGCGCAGATCGGCCTGGCGCATGAACCAGTCGTAGGGCTCGACGCGGCGGGTGGCGGCGGTGACCTCGAGACTCCACGACGTCGTCGGCGCTGTCGGCGACATCGCCACCGACCCCGTCTGCAGGTACGGCGCAGAGCTCAGAGGGGCACAGGAAGCAGCGGTGATCAGGGCGAGAGCGAGAGAGACGCGCTTCATCCGCCGGACTTTGCCGGAAGTACTGGTCCGCTGCCCACATCGCCGCGACTCGGGGGGAAATCGCCAACGTCGAACAGCGCGTGCAGCTCGAGGCCCATCGCCGCGAGCACCTCTTTGCCGCCCGCCTGCCGATCGACGAGGGCGAGGACGGTGTCGACGACGTAGCCGTGGGCGCGCAGCCGCTCGACCGCCGTCTTGCTGGCGTTGCCGGTGGTGACGACGTCTTCGACGACAGCGACGCGGGCGCCAACGGGGACTTTTTTGGTGCCTTCGAGGTAGGCGCCCGTGCCGTGGCCTTTGGCTTCTTTGCGCACGTAGACGGCGTGAATTTCGCGGCCGTGCAACGTCGACCACAACGACGTCGCCGACGACAACGGATCGGCGCCGAGGGTCAGTCCGCCAACGGCGGTGAACGGCGGAAGCGCGGGGGTGGCGCGTTCGGCGCGCTGCAAGAGCTCAGAGAAGAGCGCCCCGATCAACACGTGGCCTTCGCCCGTCAGCATCGTCTGCTTGCAGTCGATGTAGAAATGCGACTTCAACCCCGACGAGAGGGTGACGTCGCGCTCTTCGTACGAGAGCTCGCGCAAGAGGGCGAGCAGCTGTTGGCGTTGCGTCTCGAGTGCGTTCGGCAGCATCGCAGACGTCTACTTCACTTTCGCTTGACGATGACGCGGGCCTTTTGGGCCTTCTGCGGCAGTCCCTTGGCCTGCGGCGGGTCGGCCATGTCGTCTTCGGCTTCTTCTTCGGCGTCGGCAGGGATCGGCGGCGGCTCGGGCTTCTTTGCCTCGAACGGCGGCGGCGGCGGCGGCGGCGCGGGCTTCGGCGTCGACGACAAAGCCGCGGGCTTCGGCGTGACCGACGCGGGACGCGACGACGACGACGACGCAGGCGCCGGAC
>JANNAY010000143.1:0-1773 GCA_031384945.1 Deltaproteobacteria bacterium | reverse complement strand
GACGAGATGAGCTGGCCGCTCTCTTCCGGAAACGCAAAGGCCGTCCATTGCATGACGAGGCGCTCGTCGTCGTCGACCCAGCTCTCGGCGCCGTTGTACGAGCCGTAGCCCTGGGGCAGCACCGGGCCGAAGACGCTCTCGAGGTAGTCTTCTTGCAATACGACGGCTCCAGCTTCTTTGCCGAGGCGAAAGTGTTGCTTCTCGCGGGTGAACGACATCGGATTGCCGTCGAGCTCGTACAGGTTGTCATCGCCGCCGGCGGGGCGCAGCACGAGGACATCTTGCACGTCGGCGAAGGCGTTGGTGATGCCCCAGGCGATGTGGCGGCCGTGCCCGATCAAGACGCCGGGGATGCCGGGAAACGATCCCCCTGCAATCGTGAAATCCGGACCTTCCATGTGCACCATGTAAAAGACGCCCGGCGCCGAATGGCCGAGGTGCGGGTCGTTGCACAAGACCGGCACGCCGCTGCTGTTGTGCTCGCCGTCGACGACCCACTCGTTGCTGGCGCCGAAACCGCCGCGGCCGAAGCGATCGCCGAGGTCGATCTTCAGGTCTTTCAGCACGCCCTGCACGAGGGACTTCTTCCGCGCATCCGCCGCCGGCCACGACGCCGCCTGCTTCTTCTTCGTCGCCGTCTCCTGCTTCTTCTTCTGCTCGGTCGCCGTCGCTGGCGGAACAAACGCGACGCCGCTGTGCTCGTCGGCCGACACGATGGGGTGGGCGCCGCTCGGGGTGTCGGCGGTCAGCTCGACGTAGCGCGGGTCGTCGGTGCCGCCGAGGGCCTTGGCGAGACGCCAGCGTCCCATCTCTTCGCCGAAGCCGACGCTCTGGTCCCACTGCTGCAGACGCATCACCGACAGCACGTCTTTGGCATCGAGCGGCTCCCACTCGACGCCGAGGACGGCCATCTCAGCGCTGCGGCCGGTGAAGACGGCGCCGTCGTTGATGCCGTCGGCGTAGGCGTTGACGATCGCGCTGTCGCGCTCGCTCAGCGCGGCGAGCTGCTCGTCGAGGCGAAACGTCAGCAAGCGGTTCTGCCGATCGACCTCGAGCAGGTCGGCACCCAGCAGCTCGGTCAGCCGACCTTCGCCAGCGTGAACGTAGACAAAGACCTGGAATTGCCGATCGCGCCCGTGCATCCAGCCAAGGCCGTAGGCGAGGTCGGCTTCGCTCTGGCCGAAGATGTGCGGCACGCCGAGCTCGTCGTAGACCATGTCGACGTTGTCGACGGGCGCCGTCTTTGACGTCGACGCCAGCACCAGCGGCTTGTCCTTGGGCAGGTCGCCGGGTGCGCAGCAGCCGACGGGGTTGCAGGCGGCGGCGCCCACGAGGGCGAGAGCGAGAACGGCGAACGAGCGGCGCAGCATGCAAATCCCCCAACGTCGACGACGACGTTGGGTACTGCTGCGCCCTCAGCGGGTCAAAGCGCCCACGTTCAGAGGGCGCGGAGCTTCTGCAGGTGCAGGGCGGTGCGCGACTCGACGAGGTCGCGCGTCTCTTGTTCAGCCGCCTGCGCCTGCGGCGAGCGCTCGGCCTGCTGCGGCTCGCTGCGCGCGAGGCCGAACAGCGCAGCGCCGGCGGCGACGCTGGCGACGACGAAGGGCTTGAGCGACAGCTTCTTCCTGGATCCGCGCGGCGACGTTTTCGGCATGCCGCCACCGTAAGGCTCCGATCGCGCACATCCAAAAAATCGGCCCGGTCCCATCGCGCGAGGCACGAGAACCATCTCGTGGCCCGCGCCGCAGAGCCCCCAGTACCCCCGCTGCGCGG
>JANNAY010000141.1:0-3204 GCA_031384945.1 Deltaproteobacteria bacterium | reverse complement strand
GTCGAGATCGAGGTGCGCCGCAGCGGCACCACGCGCCTCGTCGTGCGCGGCCCGCGCGAGATCGCCCTGCGGCGCGGGGCCGGCGCTGTCGTCGACAAGGTCGTCGTGCTCGGCGACGGCGTCGTCAGGGTCGCCGACGGCGGCGCTGCCGTCGCGGTCGTCAACCTCGCGCCGCAAGAGCTCGACGCAGCGGCGCTGGCGGGCGGCGGTCCCCCGGCCCTGCGGCAGGCGCAGTCGATCACCGGCACCGTCGACGTCGTCGCCCTCGTCGACGGCCCCGCCAGCGTCGTCGTCGCCGACGGCGAATTCGGCGCCGGCAAGAGCGCTGCCGTCGCCAGCGCCGCCGAACGCGACGCGCTCAAGGCCGCGATCGATCGGGTGCGGGGGCACGGTCCGACCTGCGCCCGGCGCTGCGAAGATCTGCTGCGCGCGCCGGCACGCGCCCGTGACGACGGCAATGACGACGGCAATGACGACGACGACAACGGCGATGTCGACGTCGGCGCCAACGACGAAGCGCGCGGCGTCGACGAAATCATGGCGTTCGGCGGCCGGCGATCGATGATGGTGACGAGCGACGCGATCGCGCAGCAGCAGCAGAAGTTGCAGCCGTGCCTCGCCTGTCTCGACGCGATGGGGTCACAGTGAACGCGATGGGGTCACAGTGAAGACGAGAAGACGCGCAGCCACCGTCCGCGTTTCGCTGTTTGGCCTCGTCACGGGCCTTCTCACGGGCCTCGTGATGGGTCCTGGCTGTGATTGCAGCGAGCCCGTCATCGAGCGCAGCGTCGAGCTCACGCTGGTGCCCGACGTCGTCGACTTCGGCGCCGTGCCCGTCGGCGCGCGCAACGACAGCGCGCTGCTGGTGCGCAACGACGGCAACACCGCGTGGGAGCCGACCGGCGCCCCGCTGCTCGACGGCGCTGGCTTTCGCTGGCTGAGCGGCTGCGACGCCGCCGTCGGTCCCGGTCAGGCGTGCACGGCGACGGTGCGCTTCGAGCCGACCTTTGTGGGCGCGGCGCTGGCGTCGTTCACGGTGCAGCGTCCGAACCAGGCCGGCATCGCCGTCAACGTCGTCGGACGCCTCGACGGCACCGGCACGCCCGCCGTGCTGTTGGCGCAACCCGACGAGCTCGACTTCGGCGATGTGACGGTCGGCGCCAGCCGCACGCTGACGTTTCGCCTCGAGAACCGCGGCGCCGACCGCCTGCAGGTGCCGTTGGCCTTCGCGGGCGTCGGCTTCTTCGTCGACGGCGCCAGCGACAGCATCGTCATCGACGGCGGCGCCAGCGTCGACGTCGGCGTCGTCTTCGCCCCCGTCAGCGGCAGCGACTTCGCCGGCAGCGTCACCGCCGAATTCTGCGGCGCCGGCTGCGGCCCCGTTGTCTCGCTGCGTGGACACGGCCTCGCGCCGCGCATCGACGTGCAGCCGCGCACGCTCGATCTTGGCGCCGTGCAGCCCAACCAACGTGCGACCGCCACGTTGCACATCGAAAACACCGGCACCGGCGCCCTCGTCGTCGACGCCGTCTCCATCGACGACGACAGCTTCAGCATCACAGGCTTCGCCGGCCCCACCCCCCTCGACGCCGGCGCCGGCTTCGACGTCGAGGTCGTCTTCGAACCCGTCGAAGGCAGAAACGAAGACGCCGCCGCCTTTGTCGTCATCGACAGCAGCGATCCCGTCAGCGGCAGCGTCGTCGTCCCCGTCGCGGCGACGTCGCCGGGTCCGGGCATCGACATCATCCCGCGGGCCGCCGACTACGGCTTCATGACGCGCGGCGAAGAGCGTCGGTTGGGTGTGGTGCTGCGCAGCACCGGCGACGCCGCTGTCGACGTCGAATCCGTCCGCGTCGTCGGCGACGACGCCAACCGCTTCTTCGTCGAAGGCCTCGAGCTCGCGCCGATCGCCCCCAATGGTGCGGTGCAGTTCTTCGTGGTCGCCAGCTCGGCGGGTGATCCGGCGCGGGCCCAGCTCGTCGTCGTCACCAGCGCCGGCACCGAGACGGCCGACCTGCAGTTCTTCAGCGGCGACAGCGGCTGCGTGCCGCGCGCGGTCATCGCCCACGCCAACCTCGGCGCCGTGCAGGTGGGTTTGTCGAAATCCGGCGACGTGCTCGTCGAAAACGTCGGCGACGCCGCCTGCCACCTCGACCGCGTCGACAGCGGCGTCGATGTCGGACTCGCCGACGACGCCGACTTCACCAGCGTCGCCCGCGGCCTCGACGACCTCGCCCCCGGCGGCAGCGGCGTCGTCTCGTTCGGCTTCGCCCCCGACCGCATCGGCGCCCGCGCCGCCGTCAGAGCCCTCGTCTTCGACGCCTTCAGCGTCCCCGTGCTCGTCTCTGCCTCGGGCAACGGCGTCAGAGGCGGCCTCGTCGGCGCCCCCGGCGTCGTCGACATCGGACCAGCACCGCGCAACTGTGATCCGCCCTTCGCCAACGTCACCTTCTTCAACGACGGCCAAAGCCCCGTCACCGTCGACAGCCTCGCCATCGCGCCGCCTGCGGGCTTCTCGCTCACGGCGGTGCCGACGCCGTTTCGCTTGTTGCCGGGGCAGAGCGTGCCCCTCGTCGTGCGCGGCGACTTCGCCACCGCCATCGACGGCGTCAACCTCGCGGTCTTGACCGCCACCAGCACCGACGGCCTCAGCGCCGACGTCTCGCTGCGCTTCAGCGTCGTCGCCGCCGCGACCGAAGTGACCGAGACCTTTGATGTGCCGCGGCAGTCCCTCGTAGACGTGCTCTTCGTCGTCGACAACTCGGGATCGATGTTCGACGACCAACAGCTGCTGGCGGCGAGCTTCCAAGAGTTCATTCGCGTCGCCTTCGCCGATCCCGACCTCGACGTGCAGCTCGGCGTCACCACCACCGACGTCATCTCGCCTGACGCCGCGCGCGGGCGCCTGATCGGCGTGCCCCCGATCCTCGACGGCAACGACGGCGGCGAATTCGCCGAACGCGTCCAGGTCGGCGTCGACGGCACCGGCCTCGAGCTCGGACTCGAAGCCATGCGCCTCGCCCTCGAAGTGCCCGAGAACGCCAACTTCGTGCGCCGAGACGCTGCCCTCGCCGTCGTCTTTGTCACCGACGAAGAAGACGGCGGCGACCTGCTGCAGTTTCTTCCCGACCCCGCGCTCTCGCGCACGCCCGACGAGTACATCGCGCTGCTCGAGGTCCTCAAGGCGGGCGCCGTGCAGAACAC
>JANNAY010001525.1:0-9463 GCA_031384945.1 Deltaproteobacteria bacterium | reverse complement strand
CGTCGTCGTCATCGTCATCGTCGCTCAGCTGCGGTTTCTCGACGCCCTGCCCGAGGGCAAGCCGGCGGCGAACCTGCGCAAGGCCACCTTCGCGTTCTTGATCTTCGATGTGTGTTGGGGCCTGCTGCAGTCGTTGGTGCTGCCGACGTTGGGCGACGTCGTCTTCGGCAACGTCGTCTTCCGCGTCGTCTTCTTCGCCGTCGTGCCCGCCGTCGCCGACGTCGTCTTCGCGCTGTGGCTCGGTCAGCTGCTGCTGACGGCGAAGAAGCAGCCGGTGCTGCCGGCGGTGGTGTGGCTGAGCGTCGCCGTCAGCGTCGTCGCCAACGTCGCCTCGTGGCCCCACTACGCCTGGGCCGTCGTCAACATCGCAGTCGTCATCGCGATGCTCGTCGAAGTGCTGCGCGTGCGCCGCGCGCTCACGGAACCGGGCTGACGTCGCCGGGCTCGTCGCCTGCGACCGCGTCGCCATTCGGACACTCTTGCTCGGTCGCTTCAGGCACGCTGGCCAACGCACCGTCGACGGCGCAACGAAAGCCGACGTCGGGAGCGGCGGCGGCGAGGGCGGCGCGGTCGCCGGCATCATCGACGTTGAAGACCAGCGGCAGATCGTTCTCGAGCAGCTCGACGAACGAAGCGACGCCGCCGCCGCGCAAGACGACAGCGACGGCGCCGTCGGGCACGCCATCGTTGTCGGCGTCGTCGACGTCGGCGCCGGTGCCGCGCGACAGCGTCCACTCGGCGACGTTGCCGGCGAGGTCGGCCAATCCACGTTGCGTGCTCGACGGGTACGAGCCCACCGGCAGCGGCGCGCTCGGACAGTCGGCGCCGAACTGCTGGTGCGCCGCAGCCGGCGGCAGCCCCGTCTCGCGGCACGAGATGACCGCGCCGTCGTCGACGTCGATCGGGTACTTCGCGCGCACGCCGTCGCGGTCGGCGGCGGCGAAGTCCCACTCGCGATCGTGCGGCAGGCGCTTGCCAAAGGCGGCGCAGACAGCGGCGGCATCGACGGGCAACAACCCCGTCACCGGCAACCGCCGATCGATGGGCGTGTCGAGCCGCGCGCGCGCGACGTTCTCAGGACGGTTCTGCAAACACGTGCCAGCGAGCACGCAGCGCTCGAGCATGCCGTAGGTGACCTCGGTGGCGTCGAGGCTGAATTCGTCGACGGCGACGAGGCCGGCGTCGGTGTCGTAGGGCAGCGTCGTTTCGCCGCCGCTGATGACGACCATGGCGCCTTCGACGTCGCTGACGCCGTCGCAGCAGTCGACACCGCCGTCGCCGCAGTGGCGGGGCGGGCTCACGCCCTCGCTGAAGTCGAAGCGGCCACAGGCAGAGGCCTCAAAGACGTTGAAGACGCCGTCGTCGTCGTCATCGAAGGCGGCGTCGTCGAGGTCGAGGTCGACGACCTGGCTGTCCCAGTGGCCGACAGCGACGGGGCCTGTATAGCGCAAGACGTCGGCGCGGCTGTCGCAGCGATCGAGGGCCGACAACGTCAAGACGGCGTCGTAGTCGCCGGCGTCGACGCTGACGTTGCCGCCGCAGCCGAAGTCGTCGCAGCCGAGGGGCACGTCTTCGCCCACGACGTCGACGCCGTCAGCGCCGGGCACGCCGAGCAGCTGCAAGCGCGGGTGCTCGCCGTCTTTGTCGGTGAGCGTCAGCCGCGCTTCGACGCCGCGCAGCGCGCCCTGCTGTCCCGGCGGCACCAGGCCAACGAGCACCTCGGCACCGCCCGGCTTCTGACAACCAGCGACGACGGCGATGAGGGCGAGTGAAGAGAGCGCGCGCATCATTTGGCGCCCAGGCCGCGCAGCGCTTCGACGTTCGCAGCGCTCGTGCCCGTCGACGGAGCGGTCAACGACACGTCGCCATCGCCAGCGAGGTAGAGGACGGCGCCGGTGGCGACAGCGCCCACGACGACGGCCGCGGCGCCGCCGATCCAGAGCCAGACCTGGGGGACGGGGACGTCTTCGAGGCTGCCGTCGACGCTGGCTTCTTTGTCGCTCTCGACGATGGCCCACGTGGTGAGCGGCAGTTTGTCGACGTCGTCGATGGCGACCTCGTGGACGCCGACGTCGAGCGACAGGCCGCCGTGTCGCAGATCGCGGCCCTGATCGACGCCGTCGACGAGCACATGGGCTGTGTCGCTGAGGTTGGCGACGACGAGCTTGCCGGGCTTGCGGTCTTTGCCGTCGACGAGCAGCAGCTGCGCCGACGTGCGCACGACATCGGGCAAGCGGCCCTCGTCGCCGCGCCAGACGACGTTGACGCGGTTGACGACGACGATGGCGCGGGCGTTGACCAGCGAGAGCGAGACGAGGGTGCTGCCAGGCGGAGACCCAGGAAGCGCGCCGTCGTCGCCGCCTTCGACGCGGCCGCTGACGATGAGGTCGGCGTCGAGGGCTTCGGCGACTTCAGCGAGGCACGACGTCGCGTTGCAGCCCACGAGCTGCTTGTTGGCCTCTTGATCGAGCACGGCGCGCACCTCGGCGGCCGACAACAGCTCGAAGCCCCGCACCGTCGCCGCCTGCTCCGCCAACAGCTGGGTCAACGCCTGCTTCGTCGCCGCATACCGCCCCGTGGCCTCGAGGTCAGGAAGCATCACGCGCACGGTCGAAGGCCTGGCCGGCGCCACCGGCACCTCGGGACACACGGGCGCAGCGATCGGCGCAGGTGGCGCGACCTGCGGCGGCTTCGCGGCTTTGGCGGCGATGACGACGAGAACAAGTCCCAACAACATGCCGCTACGTTACCCGGACTGCGCCAGTTCGCGACTTTGGCCGACCCGTCCACCAGGGCGCGCCGTTCTGCTGCCTACTGAACCGACTTGCCGGACTCGGCGGCGAGACGCGCCAGCGTCGCCTGCAACAACCGCAGGTTGCGGACGTGGTTGGCAAGCGCCTGATCGCCGGCCTCGAAGGGGTACATGTAGTCGATGGCCGATCCGAGGCCCCAGCGCAGCGGCTCGATGGCGTCGACCAGCGAGCGCACCGTCGCCAGCACGGCAGGCTCAGCCGACGGCGACGACGACTCGAGCTCGGCGATGCGCGCCTTCAGCGCCTCGGCCTCGGCCGACGGCGCCGACGTCTGCGCGCCGATCTGCTGCACGATCGAGAGTTGGTCGCGCAGGCTGTTGAGCTCTTGTTGCAGCGCCTGCAGCTGCGCCAACAGCTGATCGCGCTCGTGGGCGGCAGGCTCGAGCTCGACGACACGGCGCTGCACCTCAGCGACGGCCTGCTGCGCCTGCGCATGCACGGCCTGCGCTTCGGTGCGCACGCGCGCCAGCTCATCGTTCAGCGCCGACCGCTCGATCTCAGCAGCGGCGCGAATGGCCGTCAGCTCGCTGCGCAGGTTGTCGACGTCGACGGCGACGCCGCCGCGGGCGTCGTCGAGGGCGCGGGCGTGGGCAGCGTCGCGTTCTTCGATGGACCGCGCATGAGCAGCCTCTCGATCGAGCAGCGTCCGCTCGTGGGCGGCGCTGATGGCGTCGACGCGCGCCTCCAGCTCCGCGGCCTTCTTCGACGCCCGCTCCAGCGCCGTCGCCAGCGCCGTCTCTTGCTCCGCGTGCTTCGCCGCCTGCTCCGCGTTCTTCGCCTCTTGCTCCGCCTTCTTCGCCTTCTCGGCGTTGAGCTCGTCTTCGAGGCTGCGGGCATGCGCCTGAATGGCACCCATGGCGGCGGACGCGCTCGCGGCGCCGCCCGCTGCGTCTTCGGCTTTGGCTTTGGCGGCGTCGACGTCGGCTTTGGCTTTGACGACGGCATCTTCGGAGCGTTTGGCTTTGTCTTCGGCGTCGGCTGCGCGCTTCTCGAGCGCCTGCTTCATGGCCTCAAGCTCGTCGGCGCGCTTCTTCAACGATGTGTTTTCTTTGGCGAAGCGTTCGATGCGCACCGCGGCTTCTTGCGAGCCAGACGCAGCCTCTTGCTTTTCTTCAACGAGGCGCAGGCGCTCTTTCTTGAACTCGGCCTCGGCCTTCTTGAGCTTCTCGTCGGCTTTGACGTCGACGCGGCCGGCGTCTTCTTCGAGGTACTCGATGCGCATGCGCGCTTCTTCGAGCTGCAGCTCGATGTCGGTCGCCTTGTCGACGGCGACGCGCGTCTCTTCAGCGAGTCGCGACCTCTCGGCCTCGAGCTTGGCCGACAGCTCCGACTCCAGCTGCTTCTTCTGCGCCGCCAACCGGGTGTCGACGTCAGACGCCGCCCCAGACTTCGCCACCGACGTCGCCTCTGCGATCGCCGCCGCGTGCTCGGCCTCGAGACGCGCGCGCTCTTTGGCGACGGCTTCTTCGATGGCGTCTTCTTCGCGGGCGCTGCGGCGGATGTCTTCTTCGGCGGCGCGCGCCTGCTCTCGCTCCAACGACGACGCCGTCTCTTTCGCCAGCGCCGCCGCGTCCGACGCCGCCTTCTCCGCCGACGACGCCCGCGCCTCGGCCGTCTCTGCCCGCGCGGTCGCCTCTTTCGCCGCCGCCTGCAAACGCGCGATCTCTTCGTCGAGGTTCTTTCTGAGGCTGGCCACCGCCTCTTTCGTCGACGACGCTGCCGATGACGCTGCCGACGCCGACGCCGACGACGCCTGCGACAGCGCCGCCTCTTTCTCTTGCTCGAGCGTGACGATGCGCGCGTCGCGCTGCTCGAGCTCTTGCTGCAACGCTTTGACTTCGGCTTGTGCTTCGGTGGCGTCGTCTTCGCTGGATTCGAGGGCGGCCTTGGCCGCGGCGAGCTCGGCCTCGGCTTCGCCGGCGCGGCCCTCGAGCACCATCAGCTCGGATTCGAGTTCTTCGACGCGCGCGGTCTTGTCTTCAACGACGTCGTTCTGCGCCTGACGCAGCTTCCGCAGCACCTCGTCGAGCTCGCCCTGCAGCTTGGTCTTTGCGTCGCGGGCGCCGTTGGCCTCTTTGCGCAGCGAGTCGATCTCGATCTCGGCGACCTGGGCCAGCTGCACCTGCTGAACGAGCGACTGGGCGGTCTCGGCGTTGAGCGGTCCGTCGACGAGGCCAGCGAGCGCGCCTTGCACCTCGTCGAAGCGCTTCACGCTCTCGCGCAACGGACGCAGCGCGTCGTTCGCCTGCTTCAACTGGTCGGTGAGCTCGATGACCTGCGACTCGCGATCGGCCACGGCCGCCTGCAGCGCCGCGGCCTCGGCCATCGATTGCATCGCCGTCTGCGTCGACAGCTCTTCGAACCCCGTCGTTGTCGGCGACGACGACGGCTTCGACGACCCCGACCCGCGCAGCAGGTGGCGCTCGACCTCGTAGAACAGCCGCTCTTCGTCGGGCGGCGTCGCGAGGTAGCCGTCGAGGCCCGCCTGCAGCGCCTTCACGATCTGGCCGGCCTTGGTGCTCTCGTCGAGCAGCAAGAACGTCGCCTTCGGGTGTCCCTGGCGCGCGGCCATCAAGAACTCGGTGGCGGTCAGATCACCGAGGTTCAGCTCGAGCACGACGATGTCGCAGGGCGACGTGTCGAGCTGGGCCATGCCCTCGACGCCTTTGCCCGCTGCGACGACGGGGTACTTCCGCTTTTCGAAGAACGGTCTGAGGTGCACGACCCGCGGCCCGACGAGGAGCACGCGGTGTTTTGTGGGGTCGACCTTGCCCGCCATATCTCGCGCCAGCTTGTCATCGGGTCGACAGCGGTACGCAATTCTCCACCACGGCCGGCGCTGATTTACGCGGCAAAATCAGCAGGGCGCTCCCCGGACCGGCGACCTCAGCCGCGCCGGATCCGTGGCTGATGTCACACCCCATCCGACATGTGTCGTGGTCGCTGTCCTCCTGATGACGGACAAACCGCGGCATCTGAACGCCTCGCTTTCTCCAAAAACGTCCACCAGCGCATTCCAACGCCACCGAAAATTGACTCGTCAGTCAATCTGTGTAGGCAGATAGTCCACACCGCCCTACGACATTTGACCGATACTGCCCGCAGCCATCGGTCAAACGTCCGAGGCCCCCATTTTGAGGTTCTCCATGTCCCGCTCCTCTTCCCTCTTCGCCGCCGTTGCCGCCCTCGCCGTCAGCGGCTGCGTCAACGCCGTGGTCGACAACAGCGTCGTCACGCAAGAAAAGACCGACGCGCAGAAGCCCGAAGTGTGGAACGCGCAAGACGCGCCATCGCTGTTCTCGTCGTCGCTGAACTACACGCTGGCGCAGCTGCCGGCGCAGGGCGAGGCGGCGCGCCTCCCGTGGGCCGGCTCTTACTGGGCCGTCTACCAAGACGGCATCAACCACAAGTGGGACGGCGCGACCAGCGAAGCGCCGACGACGAAGTACGGCCGCGCCTTTGGTGTCGCCGGCGTCGAAGACGCGCTGTCGAAGAGCAACGGCATCGACTCGCAGGCGAGCCGCACCAAGTGCACCGCCGCCGACGCCGCCACCAAGTGCAAGGCCGACGTCGGCGAAGAGTGCGCGATTCGTCCGGGCAAGACCGAGGGCTACTGCATCCCGACGTGGTTCGGCATCTGCCACGCATGGGCGCCGGCCGCGATCATGGTCCCCGAGCCCAAGCGCGCAGTGACGCGCAACGGCGTCACGTTCAAGATCAACGACCTCAAGGCCCTCGCCTCACAGGTGCACGACGGCGTCGAGACCAAGTTCGTCTCGCTGCGCTGTGAGCTCGACGACCGCGTGGGCGCCGACGAAGCCAAAGACGTCGACTTCGACGCCAGCGGCCGCCCCACCGATCGCGCTTGCCGCGACAGCAACCCGGGCTCGTTTCACGTGCTCGTGACCAACTACCTCGGCGTGCAGCACGCGGCCTTCGTCTTCGACCGCACCTACGACGACGAGGTGTGGAACCAGCCGTTGCGCGGCTACAAGGTCACCGAGACCCGCGAAGTCAGCGTCAAAGACGCCCTCGCCCTCGTCGGCGCCGCGGCCACCGGCGGCACCTCGAAGACGCTGACGGCGACGGTGGCGAAGTCGACATGGAAGCACTTTGATCCCATCGCCGTCGTCGCTGGCGCGCCCTTCAAGGCCGTCATGAGCGGCACCGGCGACGGCGACATGTTCGTCAACTTCGGCGTCGCCGCCACCGAAGCCGTCTACGCCTGCCGCCCCTACGCCGACGGCTCTGACGAGACCTGCGACCTCACCGTGCCCGCCGGCGCGACCCAGGCCTTTGTCAGCGTCAACGGCTACACCGAAGCCAACGTCAGCGTCGCCGTCACCACTGGCGGCGCCCTGGCGACGACTTGGACCTTCAACACCGCCGCCGCCAAGCTGCAGTACGTCAAGCTCGACGTCAGCTACATCGGCGAGTCGTCGTCTGAGACCGACGGCAACCTCGGCACCACCATCGACCGCTACACGGCCACCGACCGCTACGAGTACGTCCTCGAGCTCGACGCGGCCGGCAAGATCGTCGGCGGCGAGTGGATCGGCCAGAGCAAGCGCTTTCACCCCGACTTCGCCTGGCTGCCCGTCGCCGTGCGCAACGCCAGCGTCGCTGGCGGCAAGATCAAGTACGCCGACGTCAAGAGCCTGCTCGACGAGTCGATGCTCGATCCGTCGACGCCGACGAACCCGACGCCGACGACGCCGGTGGCGAAGACCGAGACGAAGACGGGGACGCTGGCGAAGGACGCGTGGGCGACCTTTGGCCCCTACAACACGCAGAACGGCACCAACCTTGTGGTGACCATGACCGGCACCGGCGACGCCGACCTGTACGTCAAGAAAGGCGCCGCGCCGACGACGTCAGTGTACGATTGTCGTCCCTACAAGACCGGCAGCGCCGAGAGCTGCTCCGTGCCCGGCGGCGGCGCCGTCTACATCTCGATCAACGGCTACGCCGCGACGTCGAACTTCAGCATCAAGATCGACTGGACCGAGCAAGGCACGGGCGGCGTCACGCCCCCGCCGCCGCCGCAGCCGAACCCGACCGCGCACCTCAATGTGACTGGGTCGGTCGCGCTGAACGCGTACGCCTACCACAACGTGAATGTCACCGCGGGCAAGCCCATCACCATCCGCACCACTGCCGCCGCAGACATCGACGTCTACGTGCAGATGGGCAGCAATCCGACGGCGTCGAACGCGCTGGCGCAGGCCTACACCGACTCGGGCAACGAGACCCTGAAGTTCGTGCCGGCAACATCGGGCGTGCTGACCATCGGCGTCCACGGCTACGCGGCGTCGTCGTACACGCTGAACACCGCAGACAACTGAGCCGCTCGCAGGCTCGAACGCAAACCTGAACGCAGCGCGCTCCACCCGGGGCGCGTTGTCGTTTTGACGTCGGGGAAACTCCGGCTGTCACGGGGCATCTGTCCTGTTAGGTTGGTTCTCTCATGCTCTTCGACTCGCTCCCGGACCGCGTGCGCCTGATGGAAGTCGGGCCCCGTGACGGCCTGCAAAACGAGAAGGTCGTCGTCGACACGCGTGCCAAGGTCGCGTTCTTGAACGACCTGGCCGACGCCGGTCTGAAGCGCATCGAGTGCACGGCCTTCGTCAACCCAAGGTGGATCCCGCCGCTCGCCGACCACGCCGAAGTGGCGCACGCAACGACGCTGCCGCCGCTCAAGGGCAAGGCCACCTGGGCGGCGCTGACGCCCAACGTCAAAGGCTACGAAGGCGCCCACGCCGCCGGCCTCGACGAGGTCGCCGTCTTCCTGGCCGCCAGCGAGAGCCACAACAAGAAGAACATCAACGCCTCGACCGCCGAAGCCCTCGCCCGCTACGGCGAAGTCGCCGCCCGCGCCGTCGCCGACAACGTCCCCTTCCGCGGCTACGTCTCTTGCGCCTTCGGCTGCCCCTACGAAGGCGCCATCAAGATCGCCGCCGTCGTCGACGTCGCCGAGAAATTGCTCGCGCTGGGCGCCTACGAGATCTCGATCGGCGACACCATCGGCGTTGGCAATCCGCGGCAGGTGGTCGAGGTCGTCCGCGCGTTGAAACAGTCAATCGACGTCTCGCGCATCGCCCTGCACCTGCACGACACGCGCGGCACCGCCCTCGCCAACATCGCCGCCGGCCTCGAAGAAGGCGTCAGATCCTTCGACAGCGCCGCTGGCGGCCTCGGCGGCTGCCCCTACGCCCCCGGCGCTTCCGGCAACGTCGCCACCGAAGACCTCGTCAACATGCTGCACGGCATGGGCGTGGCGACGGGCGTCGACCTCGACAAGCTCACGCTGGCGTCGCTGAAGCTCGAGACGCTGCTCGGCCGCGCGCCACCGTCAAAGGTGGTCGCCGCCCTGCGTTCGCGCCTGCAACCCACGAGTGGAGCGGTGGCTTGAGATTCTCCGTCGTCGCCGTCTTCTTCGTCGGTGTCGCCGCCTGCGCCGCCTTCTCCGGCTGCTCGAGCTGTGGCGGGGGCGATGACCTCGTCGTCCGCCGCGTCCTCGTCGACGTCGACCCTGCCGCAGTCGCCGCCGCCGTCGACCGCGAACGCGTCCGCGCCAGCGTCAACGACGTGCTCGCCCACACCCGCGGCCTCGTCGTCGACGACAAACGCAGCGACGGCGCCGTCTTGCG
>JANNAY010000052.1:0-3540 GCA_031384945.1 Deltaproteobacteria bacterium | reverse complement strand
CGCGAACTGCGCGGTGGTCAGCAGATCGTCGTCGACGAAGAAGCCGGCGGCCGGCAGCTCGAACGAGGCGGTGTCGCTGGCGGTGACGCCGAAGAAGACCTCGCGGCACGTCAGCCCATTGATGCGCGCACGAAAGGTCAGCGAGAGCGGCGGCACCAGTCCGTTGCGCCAGACGACCTTCTGGTTGTCGCCCACCTCGATGGCGCCGTCGATGGATTCGATGCCGCCGACGCCGGGGCTGTCGACGAAGACGTTGTCGTCGCCGTCGGCGGCGAAGGCGTTGAGATCGTCGAACAGCGTGAAGACGCGGGCCGGATCTTCTTTCACCGTCGGCGTGCCGGCCTCGGTGTCTTGCTCAAGAAACGCGAGCGCATCGGTGGCGCCAGCGGGCAGGGCGCGCGGCAGCGGGATCCACACGACGAAGCTGTCGTCGTCGATGCCGCGGCCGTCGACGATGTCGCGGTAGACGCCGACGACGGACCATTCGCCGCTGCCATCGCCGCCCGCGGGCGTGAACGTGGTGAAGCGCGCGTCGGGTCCGACCTCGGCGATGGGCAAGACGTCGTCAGCACCGCCGAGCACGACGGGCACGGCGGTGCCAGCAGCGAGCTCGACGTCGGCGGGGTTCGTGACGACGAGCGTGCGCCGCGTCTGAAACTCAGGATCGTTCCATGGCGGCGGTGCGCAGCGGCCGAAGCCGTCGATGCAGGTGAAGCCGGCGGCGCAGTCGGCGTCGTTGGCGCATTCGACGTAGCCGTCGTCGTCGATGGCGGGGGCGAAGAAGCAGCCGCCCGCCGTCAGCAGCGAAAGCAAGCAAAAAAGGGCCGCAGCGTCGACCTTGCTCATGGCGCGTCCTCGCCGGGCAGCGTGAGCATCAACCAGGCGACGCCGCCAGCGACGACGACAGCGCCTGCGCCGTAGGCGACGTTGGCGGCGACGGCGAGGGCGGCGCCGCGGTCGACCAATTCTCTGTCGCGCGGAAAAACGAGCTGCTGCTGCGCGGCCCGCTCTTCGACGTTCTGCGCATCGAGCGATGAGAAGACGCCGCAGACGACGCCGGCACCGACGACGACGACGCCAGCGCCGATGACCGCGATGGCGCCGATGTTGACGCCGGCGTCGTCTGTGACGGCGTCGTCAGCGAGGGCGCCGGTGCTCTGCTTCGGCAAGAGCGTCACCCTCACCGTCGTCGTCTCTTGGTGTGTGACGTCGACGGCGCGGCTGAAGGGCTCATATGCGGTGCCGTTCTTCGACAACGGACGCGTGACGGTGAGCTGGTGCTCGCCCTCGCGCAGCTTCTCGACGACGAACACGCCCGCGCGGCCTTCGTCGTCGTCGTTCTTCAGCGTGCCGCGGCGGCGGCCGTCGAGCACGACCTCGTCGTTGGGCTGTCCTTCGATGCGCAGCGCGCCGCGCAGGGTCTCGGGCGCGAACAGCTCGCGCGCCAGCCGATCGAGGCGGGCGGCGTCGCCGTCGTCGCCGCTGAGCGTGGCGGTGAAGCGGGTGCCGGCGTCGGCGACGGGGCGCACGTACACGGTGACGACGAGTCCGGCGTCGCTGTTGACGACGACGCCGACAGCGACGCGGTCGGCGCCGCGGGCCTTGGCGAGGTCGTCGACGCAGCCGTCGAAGCCGTCGCTGGCGGGGCCGCAGCGGCGCACGGCGTTGTCGTCGTCTTTCGTCGACGGCAGCAGCCGCACGAGGTCTTCGGCGACGAGCACCTCGCTGGCGGTGCGCAGCTGCGCCGCGACGCCCCTGGCTTGTTTGGCGGTGACCGTGCCCTCGGCAGCGAGCGGCAAGATGGCCACCACGCGCTTCGGCGCCTTGGCCTCTTGGCCACCGTCGTCAGCCGGCGCGTCGGCGGCGACCGCTGCTGTGACGGCGCCGACGACGACGAGCAGCAGCGCCGGCACCATCAGCGGGGCTCGCCCTCGAAGAGCGGCAGCTTCAACTGCGCCGTCGCCGGATCGAAGACCCACGTCGACACCGCAGCGCCAGCGACGAGTCCGGCGAGGCCGATGACCGAGACGCCGCCGACAAAGACGCCGCCGTTGACGAATTCGTCGTCGGCGCTCAAGCGGCCGTCGTCGCGGGTGACGGCGACGACGACAGCGGCGCTGCCGGCGAGGCCCAGGATCGTCGCGACGAAGCCGAGCTCGCCAGGAAAGATGGCGGGGTCGCGCGCCAACGGCGGCAGCGGCGCCTTTTCGTCGGCGGCGACGGGGGCTGTCTCAGCGTGCACGGGGCTCTGGCAGCGCACGCCGTCGACGACCGCAGCGTCGAGCTGGCCCTTGCACGGATCGCCAACGACCGCGGTCGAGACAGCGCCGGAGGCAGAACTCGAGACCGGGCCCGAGACCGCGGGTCCGCCGGCGAGCACGAGGGCGAGCAGGACGTGCACGACGGCTCAGCCCGCCGCGATGAGCAGCTTCGGGTTCTTCTCGATCTTGGCTTTTTCGCGCAGGCCCTTGGCGAAGTCTTCGACCACCTGGGCCTTGCGGCCGGCGATGGCCTGCTGCTCGAGGCTGTCGCGGTCGGCGGCGAACTTGCTCATGTCGGGCTCTTCGCGGTTCTTCAAACGCACGATGAAGAAGCGGCCGTTGACCTCGAGGACTTCTTCGTGAAGCGGCTTGCCCATCGAGAGCTTGTTGAACGCGAGGTCGATGACTTCGGGCGACACGCCGATGCGCGGCACGACGCGGGCGCTCTTGGCGAAGAAGCCGGTGGCGTCGACGCGGGGCGCGTAGGGATCGATCTCGTCGGGCTTCGGCGGGGCGGCGCCTTCGACCGGCGGCTTCAGGATCGCGGGGTTCTTGAGGTCTTTCATGGCCGTGCCGGCTTTCAGCTCGGCGAGGGCTTCGTCGACGACCTTCTTGGCTTCGGCCTTCGTCAGCGCTTCTTTCGCCAGCTGCTTGCCGATCTCGGTCTCGACTTCAGCGAGCTCTTTCTTCGTCGGCTCTTGGACTTCGTCGACCTTGATGACGTGGTAGCCGAACTTGCTCTCGACGACGTCGCTGATCTCGCCCTGCTTGAGCTTGAAGGCGGCCTCTTCGAACGGCTTCACCATGGCGCCTTCGCCGAACAGACCGAGCGAGCCGCCCTGCTTCGCCGACGAGTCTTCGCTGACTTCGGTGGCGACCTTGGCGAAGTCTTCGCCACCTTTGACGCGCTTGAGGGCCGCTTCGATCTTGTCTTTGGCCTTCTTCTTGTCGTCGTCAGACGCTTTTTCGCCGACCTTGATGAGGATGTGCCGGGCGTTGACCTTCTTGCCCTGGCGGTAGCGGTTCATGTGCTCGTTGTAGAACTTCTCGACGTCGGCTTTGTGGCCGTCGACGTAGACCTTGACGTCGGCGTCCGTGACGTCTTTGACCTTCGACTTCCAAAACAGCGGATCGACCTTGAGGATCTCGAGCTCGGCGCGGTCGTTCTTCTGCGTGAACGAGTCTTTGAGCTCGCGCTCAGACACGTGAATCGAGTCGCCGAGGATCGCCTTGAGGCGAGCAGCGAGCAGCTCTTTGCGCAGGCTCTCTTCGAAGCGCG
>JANNAY010000030.1:0-1522 GCA_031384945.1 Deltaproteobacteria bacterium | reverse complement strand
GTGTCGAGCGGGCGGCACATGACGTCAGCGCTGAACCGCGTGCCGTCGCGGCGCTTGGCGACGAACGCCACGGGCTGGGCGGTGCGCACCAGGCCGACCGGCACGAGGGCGCCGATGTTTGGCGCGCTGACGAGGTCACCGAGCCGAAACATCTCGAGCGCGGCGCTGTTGCTGGCGAGGATCGCGCCGGCGGAGTCGGTGGCGAAGATGGTTTCGTCAACCGCGTCGAACACGGTGCGCAGCCGCGCGCTGCTCTCGGCCAGTCGCTGCGCGGCGAGGCGTTCGGCCGTGATGTCGGTCGTGGCGATCGCGACGCGTCGACCCGGCAATGGAAACACCGTCAGCGAGAACGCCGCGGCCAGCGCGCCGGTGGCGTCGATGCTCTTGAGATCGAACACCTCGTCACCGCCGCCGCTCAGGACAGCGCGGCACCGCCGGGCCACCTCGCGGCCGCCGTCGTTCGAGAACAGGTCGAGGAACTTGGCGCCGCCCAGCGATGCCGCCGCGGGCTGCCGGCTCAGGCGTGTCGCGGTGGGGTTGGCGCTGATGATGTTGAAGTCTGTGGCGTCGTCGTCGCACGGCTGCAGCACCATCAGGCCCAGCGGGATGGCGCGCGCGATCTCGCCGTAGCGCTCGTTCTCGAGCCGCGCGTCGCTCAAGGCTGCGTCGATGCGGCGGCGCTCGGTCACGTCACGAAAGATGCAGCGAAAGACCACGGGCACGCCGTTGGCACGCTCGACGGTGACGATGCCGTCGACGTCGATGCGGCGGTCGTCGACGCCCGTGAGCGTGAGGGCGACGCGACCGGCCGGGGCGGCGTCGAAGCGGGCGACGAGCGCGTCGGCGTCAACGACGATGTCGGCCAGCATGCGCGTGGGCGCGCCGCGGTGCCCCACAGCTGTTTCCCAGGCATGGTTCGCGTAGACGACGCGGCCATCGCCGTCGGTGCAGACGATGAAGTCGACAGCCTGGTGAACCAGGTCGTTGATGACCTGCGCCGCACCGCCGCTCGCGAGCGGCGCCACCGCGCGGTCGGCCCGTCGGGCGGCGATGTGGGCCTCGACCATGTGCGCGATGTGCTCGAGCGCTGCGCGCGCGCTGGCCGTCAGCTCGCGCGGTCGCGAGTCGATCACACAGAGGGTGCCAATGGCGCTGTCGACGCCGCCCACGTGCAGGGGCATGCCCGCATAGAAGGTGACGTTCGGCGCACCGACGACGAGGGGGTTGTCGACGAAGCGGTCGTCGACGCGGGCGTCTTCGACGACAAAGGCGCCGTCGCCGACGATGGCGTGGCCGCAGAACGAGACGTCGCGGCCCGTCTCGCGCGTGTCGAGGCCGACGCGGGCCTTGAACCATTGCCGGTCGCGATCGACGAGGCTGATGAGGGCGATCGGCACGTCGCACAGGTGAGCCGCCAGCCGGGCAGCTTCGTCGAAGAAGACCTCGTCGCTCGTGTCGAGCAGGTCTGCGTCGTCGAGGGCCTTCAGGCGCTCGTGCTCATCGTGTGGGGTCGGCGGTGCTT
>JANNAY010000017.1:0-2822 GCA_031384945.1 Deltaproteobacteria bacterium | reverse complement strand
GTCCGACGTGCTGTCGCCTGCGATGAAGGACGAATCACCGACGGAAGCGACCGTGACCGTGCAGGTCGGTGTCGCTGCGCACGCGTCGGCGGCCATCGAGGTGGCGAGCGTCGAGGCGCAGCCGGACTCCGCGACCGAGGCGGCTACCGTCGAGGCGCTACCGGGCATCGCCATCAGCGACCCGACCGTTGCGACCGCGGCACCGACGGCGGGGCGCGTGGAGATCTACGGTGACGCCTCGTACGGCACGGCGGAGCTCGTCGAGAAGATCGAGGCAAGGGGCGCCGAGGCCAACGTCAAGGTGGCGGCGCCGTCCGCACCGGCGGGCCACTTCGGCAAGGACGCGTTTGGCATCGACCTCGACGCCGGGACGGTGCGGTGTCCGGCGGGGTTGCTCGTGCAGATCCGCAAGATGTCCGACGCTGGCGGGCTCGCTTCGTTTGGCGTCGCCTGCGGTGCGTGTGCGCTGCGCCCGCGCTGCACCGACAACAAGGAAGGCCGAACCGTGCGCATCCATCCCCGGGAAGCCACGCTTCAGCGCAGCCGAGAGCGACAGAGCTCACCGACGTGGAAGGCCCGCTATCGGGCGACGCGACCCAAGGTCGAGCGCAAGCTCGCGCACCTCGTATTCCGACGGCACGGCGGCCGTCGCGCTCGCATGCGCGGATGCGAGCGCAACCGCCACGACTTCGCGCTCCTGGCCGCCGCGCACAACCTCAAGCGTCTGGCGGCGCGTGGCGTCCGCCACAACGGCGTATCGTGGGTGCAGTGAATTCTCGACGGGAGCGCCGACCCGCGGCCGCACAGGCCGCCTAAAGGCCCTCAGATCGCACGCAATGACCCGATGCGGCCCGAACCGCAACCGGCGCCGCCTCCGGCCGGCCCGCATGCACCCGGGTCAACACGCCGCGCTCGCCGCGCCCGAATTGGGGCTAGGCGCGATTGACACCAGCCTCCTAGGAGCCCGTTATCGTAATCCCCGACCTTCGGCGGTGCGTCGGGGCGTCGGCGGCGCCGCCGACCCTCGCGCATCGGAGCTTCGTTGCGTCGGGAGCTTCTGGCGGTGCGAGTGACGCGGTTTTTGACGTCGCCAGCGACGGAAACCGTCGATTCTATCGAGGATCGATCACGCCGCGACCCGCGCCTGGAAGGCAAAAAGCTTGAGCAGGTTGTGGCTCATCGCGATGAGGGACCACTCGCCGCGGACCTTCTGCAGGCCGCGCAGCAGGAAACTGCGGAAGCCGCGGTTCTTGATCTGGCCGAATACCGGTTCGACGATCACCTTGCGCCGCGAGTAGATCGCCTTGCCATCGACGGTGGCGAGCTTGATCTTCATGTGCGTCTTGAGAGTCAGCTTCTCGTCGTCGATGACCGTCGGCAGCGAAGGCGTGTTGTGCTTCGTGCGCCCCGTGGCGATGTAGAGGTCGATGCCGCGCGCCTCGCCGCGACGGACATTCTCCTCGGAGAAGTACCCTGTGTCGGCGCTGGCGCGGTCGGGGGCGCGGCCCAGGTTCTCCACGACCCGGTCCATCATTGGAATGAAGTGCTCGGCATCGGGGCTCTGGTTGGAGACACCCACAGCGACGATGATCTGGTGTTCCTCGTCGACCACGGCCTGCGCGTTGTAACCCTGCTCGAAGCCGGCGTTGGTCTTCATGATCCGACTGGCCGCGTCGGTGAAGTTCCGCTGCGCCTTGTCGGTCGGCGTGCCGTCTTTGTTGATGGGCACCTGGTGCTGTGGCATCGGCTCCGGCGAACTCGATGCGGCCGGCGCAGGCGGCTCATCGTCGCTGTCGTCGCGCGCGCGTGCCGCACGGACGTTGTTCATCTCAACGAGCGCGGCCTCGGTCTGCGCCTCGATCGTCGCCTCCGCCGCGCGCTCCGCGGCCTGCGCGTCGGCCTCGGCCGCAAGCTCCGCCCTGGCTGCGCGAATCCGCGCCAGCCGACCTTCCCGTCGACGAAGCTCCTCGGGAATGTCGTCGCCACGGACGCCCTTGCCGTGCGTGGTGTCCTCGGCCGCGTCGGCCTCCTCGGCCTTCTTGAGCAGCGCTGCCACCTCCGCCGTCAGCCGCGCATCGTCGGTGACCATCCGCTCCTGACTCATCGCCTTGTGCTTCGAGGCGTTGGCTTTGATCTTCGTGCCGTCGAGCGAGACGTGCCCCAGCTTGGCCATCTTCATCTTCTGGCACATCTGCAAGACCTGAAGAAACAGGCCCGACAGCGTCGCCAGATGGATCCGACGGAACTCGCTGATCTGCACGTGATCAGGCTGCCGGTTCCCCGCGATCACGCGGAACGCCACGTCCTCGAACGTCCTCTTTTCGATCTTCCTCGACGACGCCACGCCCATGCAGTAGCCGTACACCAAAAGCCCGACCATCATCTGCGGGTGATAGGGCGGCTTGCCGCGCAACTGCCGCTCGTAGTGCGCGTAGATCGGCGACAGGTCCAGCTCCCCGACGGTGTCCATCACGAACCGCGCCAGGTGACCCTCCGGCAGCCACTCCAGAGGCGACGGCGGCAGCAGGAACGCCTGCGTCGGATCGTACGAGAGGTAGGTCTTGCTCACCCATCCCTTTGATCACGTCCGTCCGTCGCTGTCGACGAATATTTCGAAATATCGAAACAGGCTCCTAGGGTGTAGGGCGTTTGACCTGCATCTCGGCGTGCTGGCCGCACCATCGCTCACCCGTTGATGCTGCTCCCCGCGCCTCCCGCCCTTCAACAACACGTCGCCCGACGGTGAGCGCGCCCAGATCTCATGGCGCTGCGCACGTACCGCCAGGCGGCGCTCCTCAACGAGGTGACCGGCGGCGCGGGCG
>JANNAY010001629.1:0-3833 GCA_031384945.1 Deltaproteobacteria bacterium | reverse complement strand
GTCGAGCACGAGCTTGCGGGCCGCGCGCAGCGCCTTCTCTTCTTTCGGATCGTCGACCACGACCTCGTCGAGGGCCGACGTGAGCTCGCCGCGCGACAGGCCGTGGTGCTGCTTGGCGACCTCGAGCAGCTCGCTCAACAGCTCGGCGGCGCGCACAGCGTCGAGACCGCCGCGCGGGACGATCTGCAGGCCACCTTTGCGGCGCGAGACCTTGACGTGCTCAGCGGTAAGCAACGTGATCTCGACGACGTTCTGAGGTGAAGGTCTCGCCGGTGTTCTGCGCCACCAGCTCGTAGAGCACCGCGCGCTTGCCCGGACGCGGACGCAAAATGCGCCCCAACCGCTGCACATGCTCGCGCGTCGAGCCGGTGCCCGAGAGAATCACCGCGACCTGCGCGTCGGGCACATCGATGCCTTCGTTCAACACCCGCGACGTCGCCAACACTGGCAACGTCCCCGCCGAAAACGCCGCCAACAACGTGGTGCGCTCTTTCAACTTCGTCTGGTGCGAGATCACGGGCACGAGAAAGCGGCGCGAGACGGCGTAGGCGGTGGCGTTGTCGTCGGTGAAGATCAGCGCGCGCGTGTCTTTGTGCTTCTCGAGAATCTCAGCGAGGTGGTTGAGCTTCTGCTCAGCAGCAAAGGCCAGACGACGCTGCAGCCGCCAACAGGCCATCGCGCGACGTCCTTCCTGGGTCTTCGCGGCCACGCGCAAGAAGCGCGAGAAGCCCTCGGGTGACGAGAGCGACAAGCGGTTCTCGACGACAAAGGCGCGGTAGGTCGAGCGGGCTTCGTCAAAGGCGGCGCGCTCGTCGTCGCTGAGGTCGACGGCGACGGTGACGACGTCGTAGTCGGCCAGCCACCGCCCCTCCATCTCGTCGATCTCTTTGCGGGCCACGATCGGGCCCACCAAATCCTCGAGCAAAGCGTCTCGCCCGTCGGCCCGCTCGGGCGTCGCCGACAGCCCCAACCGGTACGGAGCGAGACAGAGCCGGGCCGCCAGCGCGTAGCTCTCGCTCACGAGATGATGCACCTCGTCGAACACGATCAGCCCGAAGCGGTTGCCCAGGTGTTCCATGTGGGCCCATGCCGAGTCGTAGGTCGTGACGGTCAACGGACGCACGTCGTGCTCGCCGCCGCCGACGACGCCGACCTCGACCGAGAACCGGCCCGTCAGGGCGGCGTGCCACTGCCGCACGAGGTCGAGGGTGGGGGCGACGACGAGGGTCGAGCGCTGGCGGTCGGCGATGACCGTGAGGGCGACCTCGGTCTTGCCCGCTCCGGTGGGCAAGACGACGACGCCACGGCCGCGCGCCTTCTTCCACGCCGCCAGCGCCTCTTGCTGGTACGGCCTGGCCTCTTTGGCGTTTGTCGTCGTCAGCTGCAGCTCTTCGTAGCGGCGGGCTTTGTCGGTGACGACGACGGCGCCCTCTTTGGCCAGGCGGGTCAGGGCGATGACGACGTCGGCGTAGGCGAGGGCGGGGGCGCGCCAGCACTGGGTGCGCGCATCGAACTCGAGGGCCGGCAGGCCCAGCCCGAGAACGTCGTCGACGCCCGCGCTGGTGTGCAGCTCCACGGTCCCGGCAAAGAAGCGCAGCTCCACGTCCACGGGCCGCGGTTACCACGCCTCCACGACGACGAATCTGCTTGTTTCTGCGAAACGGAACGGACCAGCGCCGAACGTCGTCGACAGGTGCTCTGGGCTGTTCCGTTTCGCCGAATTTCGCCGAATTCGGGGCCTGTCGGGCGTCAACGCCCTACCGCTCGGGCGGTTGAACCCCGATCGGGGGCGGCAGCCCGCCGTCACAACGCGATGTGTCTCAATTCGAGAGATCGCCAGAACGCCGCTAGCGTTCTGTGTCGCGAGGTGATCAGTGCGGATTGGGCGTTACGAGGTGATCGACGAGATCGGAGCGGGCGGAATGGGGCGCGTGCGCCTCGCCCGTGATCCGTCGGGTCGGCTCGTGGTGCTCAAGACCGCCCTGCGCAACGACGTCGACGACGACGAACGCCTGCGCGACGAAGCCCGCGTCGGCCTGCGCGTTCGCCACCCCAGCCTCGTCGAAACCCTCGACCTCTTTGACTACGACGACGGCAAATCCGGGCGCTCCCGCCCCGTGCTGGTCACCGCCTACGTGCCCGGCGTCTCGCTGCTCGAGCTGCGGCGCGTCGGCGCCGTGCACCCCCTCGTCGTCTGCCGCCTCGGCAGGCAGCTGGCCGAAGCCCTCGACGCCATTCACGACGCCCGCGCCGACGACGGCACCCCGCTCGGCGTGCTCCACCGCGACGTCACCGCCGGCAACTGCCTGATCGGCCACGACGGACGCGCCCGCCTCATCGACCTCGGCATCTCGCGCTCGACCGAGTCAAAGGCCCTGCGCACCGAGACCGGGCTGTTGCGCGGCACCCTGCGCTACCTCGCCCCTGAGCTCTTCGACGGCGGCCAGTATTCGGCGCAGAGCGACCTCTGGGCCCTCGGCGTCGTCCTGTGGGAAGCGCTGATCGGACGCTCCGCCGTCAGCGGCTCCGACGCCGTCGCCGTCGGCCGCATCTGCTCCGGCAGCTTGATGAGCCTCGACGACGGCGAGGTCGTCGAGCCCCGCGTCGCCCGCGCCATCTCGCAGCTCTTGAAGAAGAGCCCGAACGACCGCCCCCGACGCGCCCGCGAAGCCGCCGCTCTCTTCGCCATGCTCGAAAAAGCCGGACCGCGCGGCGCGAACGGCACCGACAACGCCGACGAGCTGGCGCAAGCGCTGGTGTGGCGCGCCATCGGCGGCCCGGACGTCGAAGGCGAGACCAGCGTCGTCGTCGAACGCGCCGCCCGCGCCTTTGCCGACGAAGACCTGATGACGCCCACCGGTCCGATCATCCGCAACAACGCGCTGGCGGCCACGCCGTCGTCGCCGCTGCGGGCCCTGCCGCCGACAGTGTCGGATCGGGCGTCGGATCGGACGTCGTCGTCAGATCCGTTCGCGGCGAAGAAGACCCCGAGCAACGCCATCGCCGACTACGCCGCCTCGGTGCAGTCGATGGAAAAGGCGCTGGCAGCGGCGTGGGAGAAGGCGAACGCGGCGCAAGAGGCCACATTGTCGAGCCTGCCCGTCGTCACCGGGCACATGCTGCAAGAGCAGTCGAAGCGCGAGGCGTCTGAGAAGACGGCGCCGGCGCCGCCCGCGCCGTCCTCGCCGTTTGACGGCCACGAGCCGCTGTCGCCGTTCTTGTTCGAAGAGACCGACGACGACGGACCCTCGCAGGTCGGCCAGCTGATCGCTGCGTTCGCGACCAACGACGCGCCCCTGCCCGATCAGTTTCAGTTTCCGCCGGCGTTTCCGCTGCCGCCGATGACGCCGTTGATGGTGTCGCCCCGCGCTGCCTCATCGGCGGCGCCGTCGGCGCCGCCCCACCAAGACCACGACGAGATCTCGACGCCCGGCGCCGTGCGCCCCGCCGTCACCCTCGTCGAAGTCCCCACCGGCAACGCCGATCTGCCGGCCGACTTGATGCCGAAGCCCACCCGCTGGGCGGCCGTCGTCGGCTTGACGCTGCTGCTCGTCGCCGCCGCCGGCGTCGCGGTCATCGAGCTGGGCATCTGGACCCCGCCCGTCGACGTCGCTGGCCTCGCCCGCTGATCTGCGGGGCGCGGCGCGTGATCCTCTTGCGGGGTCTGCATGGCTCCGGTAGCGATCGCTGCGGAACCCCTTCACACAGCCCCGTCGCGAGACGTGGTTTCGAGAGACCAACGATGACTTCGACGACCGCTGCTCCCGCCGAAAAAGACAAAAAGTCCGAGACCAAGGGCCGCGGTTCGCGCCGTCGTCTGCAAGACTTTTTCC
>JANNAY010001613.1:0-2265 GCA_031384945.1 Deltaproteobacteria bacterium | reverse complement strand
GGCGCTTCTCTCCATCAAACCAAAGGTCTTGTTCTGAAGGTTGCCACCGGGTAAGTCGTCCTTGGCCCAGAGCAGGCGCTCGTCGGCAGCGTCGTAGCTGTAGCTCTCCTCGCGGTCGATGCCTTCGATGATGAACTTCGGCGCGGCCGTGCGCAAAAAGACCTGATCGTAGAGGGCGATGGCGCCGCCAATCTGCACAGTCCATTGATCGTGGTTCGAGCGGGTCGCGTTGCGCAGCATCGCCCGCTCGACGCGGCGCTGCGTCTCTTCGTCGATGATGACGACGGCTTCGGCGTCGACGCCAGCTGCTTCGGCGCACAGCGACAGTGACGGCGGCACGCAGCGGGCGAACACGCCAGGGTGCAAGCAGGAGGCGTCGCTGACGGCGTCGGTGCCGGCGACGACGACGTGGCCGGCGTCGGCGGCGTCGAGCACGGCGCTGTCGATGTCGCCGCAGCTGCCGTCGCCAAAGACGACATCGCCGAAGCCGCCGTCGATGAGGTCGGGCACGACGCTGGCGACGATGGCGTTGTCGCTGGCGCCGACGACGACGTTGGCGCGCCGCGGATCGGCCTCACGTCGCTCGCGCAGGCGCGCGAGCATCTCAGGCGCGCTCATCGCTGCGGTGTCGCGCAAGATGACGCGAAAGAGCGCGACGTATTCGTCTTCGTTGAGGCCGTCGTCGAGGTCGTCGCCGTCGCGTTCGCCGGTTCTGACGGCGGCGGATTCGCAGACAAAGATGTCGCCTTCGTCGACGCAGGCGTCGCCGTCGTTGCAGCCGCATTCGACGCAGTCGTAGACGGGGGCGTCGCGGGGTCCGGCGCAGCGGCGCGGCGCGTTCTCGAGGCACGTGCCCGAGCCTGCCTCAGCGCAGCCCTCGTCTTCCCACACAAAGCTGCAGTCAGCGTCGCTGCCGAACGGGCACACCGGCGGCGCCTCGGGCGGAGGACAACCGGCGACGACGACGAAGAAGCAGGAGCAGAAGAAGGCGCAGAAGACGCGCATGGGATTTTGTTATCACTCAAATCCGGAGGTTCAACATGGCAGCCAAGCACAGCCCAGGGTTCTTGAAGATCGTCGAAGAGACCAAGAAAGAGATCCGCGAGTGCACCCTCGCCGACGTCAAGGCGCGTCTCGACGCGGGCGAGAAGTTTCATCTCGTCGACGTGCGCGAAGAGAGCGAGTTCGCCGCCGACCACGTGAAGGGCGCCGTGCACATCGGCAAGGGCGTCATCGAGCGCGACATCGAAGACAAGATCCCCGACCACGCAGCGCCGGTCGTTCTCTACTGCGGCGGTGGGTTTCGCTCGGCGCTGGCGGCGCTGAACCTGAAAAAGATGGGCTACAGCAACGTCATCTCGATGGACGGCGGGATGCGCGGCTGGCGCGAAGCGGGGTATCCCGTCGAGAAATGAGCAAAGAACTGATCGCCAACTTCTACGCCGCCTTCGGCCGCAAAGACGCCGAAGCCATGGCCGCCTGCTACGCCGACGACGTCGTCTTTGGCGACCCGGTCTTTCCGCACCTCGTTGGCGAAGAAGCGCGCGACATGTGGCGCATGCTGTGCGGCCGCGCCGCCGACCTCGTCGTCGAGCCGTCGGCCATCACAGACAGCAGCGCCCACTGGGACGCGACCTACACGTTCACGGCGACGGGTCGCAAGGTCATCAACCGCATCGACGCCACGTTTGTCGTCGAGAACGGCAAGATCAAGAAGCACAGCGACCGCTTCGATCTGTGGAAGTGGACACGCATGGCGCTCGGTCCGACCGGTGTGCTGCTCGGGTGGTCGCCGATGGTGCAGAACAAGGTGCGCGGGCAGGCGGCCGACGGCCTGAAGAAGTTTCGCGCGAAAAAGCAGGCCTGAGCGCCAGCGCCACAGCGGGCGTCGGCGCACGATTCGACGACGTCACGGCCGCGCTGCGACGCGCTGCGCCGGTGGCACATGGGATGCGGTCAATGGGGATCAGGAGTCCCCATGACCATCGAAAACACGCAGACGCCCGCCGCCCTCGCCGACGAAAAAACCGAAAAGACGCGGCTGCCGCCGACAACGACGACAGGCTTCGCCGATCAAGAGGTCGTCGATTTTCTCGACGAATTCGCCCGCGCCCTCACCGCCGGCGACACCGACTCACTCGTCGAGCTGTGGGAGACGCCGGGCCTCATCGTCATGGCCGACGCCGTCTCGTCGATGAACGATGAAGCGGCCATCAAAAAGATGTTTGGTGGCGCGAAAGAGATGTACGAGAAGTACGGCATTAC
>JANNAY010001612.1:0-1766 GCA_031384945.1 Deltaproteobacteria bacterium | reverse complement strand
GTCGAGCACGGCGGTGGCGGTGGCGTCGGCGACGTAGCCGAGGGCGGCGACGGCGGCGGCGAAGCGGGCCTTGGCTTTGGGCAGGTCGTATTCGAGGGCCGGCGCTGCGCCGGTGCCCTGCGTCAGCCAGTTCACGATATTCTTAGACGCTCCGGATGACAGGCCTTGATCCAACAGCAGCCGCTGGCGCGGCACGAGGATCGCGGCGTCGATCTGCTGCTGCAGCGCCGGCGAGACGACGAAGCCGGCGTCTTCGATGGCGGTCTTGAGGTTCTTCGTCAGCTGCTTGTCGTCGAACGAGACGAGGCCGAGCATGTCGGCGGCGTGGGCCGCTTTTTGGCGTCCTTCGCCGAGGCCGTTCTTGAAGAGCATCGGCACGAGCTTGGCGGTGACGCCCTCGAAGGACTTGTACGAGCCGGTGGAGCGGAAGCTCTTGTTCTCGAGGTCTTTCAGCTCGTGCAGGCGCGGATCGATGTCCATCGTCACCGACGACGTCGTCTGCTTCAGCCACGCCTCTTGCGACGCCTCGTCGGTGAACACCTGCTGGTTCACGCTGCCGGCGGCCACGTAGGTGGACTGGTTGGCGCTCTGCAGCTGCAGGTGATCGAGCTCGGCCTCAAGGGTGCAGAACTCGACGGTGCGGGCTTGTCCGTTGGCGTCGGCGTGGCCGGGGCGCAGCGTCGTCGCTTTGACGAAGTCGAGGCTGAGCTCGATCTCGACGCCGGTCTTCTTGTTCTTGACCGTGAACTTGTGACGGTCTTGCGTGACGTCGAGCCACGGCACCAAACACGACGAGAGGTTGAGCGTGTTGTCGAGCTTGCTCACCTCTTTTTGCGCGTGGTTGAAGACGGTGGCGCCCCACTGACCTTGCGACAGCTGCGTCATGGCGCGGGCGGCGTCGGCGGTGTTGGCGGCGGCCTGCAGCTCGACGCCAACCTCGATGCGCTGGGTGATCTGCGTGGCGGGATCGCGGCGACCGCCGCCGGGCTTGACGTTGACGACGGTGGCCTGCTGGTTCTTGCGCAGGCGGATGGCGCCTTCGTGGCGCGTCATCATGAGGTTGCCGTCGTCCATGTACGCGTCGTGCATGGCGTCTTGGATGGGCAAGCCGTCTTTGTCGACGCGGAAGTCTTTGAAGTAGCCGGTGCCGGCGCTGCCCGGTTGGTTGGCGCTGCCATCGTCTTTCAACCAGTAACGGTTGACGGTTTCAATCGTCCAATCTTTGCCGAGCACTTTCTCGATCTCGCGATCGTTACCCGCGTGGGACATCTCGGCAAGGCGGTACATTTCATGGACGGCCTTCACCATGTCTTTCTTGGACGTGTTGCCCTTGAGCTCGCTCTCGAGGCGCGACTGCACCGAGCCGCCGGGCTTGAGCATCGGCACCTGCTGCTGCAACGTCTGCGGAAAGGCCACCTGGATGTCGAGGGGCAGATCGGTCTGCTCTGACGCCGACGCCGACGTGCCTGCGCGCACGGCGGTGACGGTCGAAGCGCCGAGGGGCGGCGGGATGCGAAACGAGCCGCCGCGGGCGAAGCCGCCGGCCTGGTGGCCGATGTCCCAGCGGGCCGCGACCGCGAGGTTGGTGTGACCGGGCGCCAATTTCAGGGCAGGATTCTTCGCCTGCAGCCACTTGTTCACATCATCGTAGTTGAGGTCGAAATAGTTCTTACCCCGGTATGAGGCGCCGTTCAAGATTTGGCTTTGGGCCAATACTGAAAGCGTGATGGTGCGCATCTGATTCGTCTGCGTGTCGAAGACCTCGG
>JANNAY010001610.1:0-4041 GCA_031384945.1 Deltaproteobacteria bacterium | reverse complement strand
CAGCACCGGTGGAACGCGACGGCGCTGCCGTCGTCGTTCCTCGTCGACGCCACCGGCAAGATCATCTGGAGCACGCGCGGCGCGATGTCGGCCTCTGACCTCGAGAGCGCCCTCGCCCACGTCCAGCAACCGTCAGCGAATCCGTCGGCGAATCAGTCGGCGAATCAGTCGGCGACGACGAGGCCCTGACCGAGCTTGGCCTTGAGCGCGTCGGCCGCCGCGCGTGAGGCGATGCCGGCGACGCGCACGCGGTACATCGTGCCTTTGCCGGCCACTTCGGCTTCGACGACGCCGGCTTTGACGCCTTTTTGCGTCCAGCTGTCGGCGAGCACCTTGGCCGAGGCCGCCGTCCCCGTCGACGCCAGCTGCAGCGCATACCGCTTCTCCGTCGACGTCTCTTGCGTGGGCGACTTCTTCTGCTCGCCCAACACCTTCGAGATCGCGTCATCGAGCCGCTTGGGATCCGGCGCGTTGACCACGTCGTCGTCTTTGACGCCCGCGTCTTCTTCGACGACCGCGGCTTTGGCGACGACCACGGGTTCGGCTGTGGCGGCGACGACGGCTTTGTCGACGATGGGAGACGACGACGCCTCTTCCGACAGCGGCTTCGTCGTCTTCGTCGGCGTCGACTTCGGCGGCGCCGGCAACACCGGATCGAACGACGTCAGCTCTTTCGGCCACGTCAGCTGCACGCCCTTCATGCGCTCTTCGTAGAGCTTCGTGCGCACAGCCGCGGCGACGACCGGGTCGCTTCGTTCGTCGACAGCGCCGCCCGTGGCACCACCATGATCAGGGGCGCCGACGACGACGCCCGCGCCGAACGCGAGGCCGACGCCGACAGCGACGACGAGGGCGCGCGGCAGCGAGCTGCTGCTCTCGAGAATCGTCTTGGAGCGGTCACGCAGGTCCAATCAAGCTCCTTCTTCTTCGTCGTCTTCGAGGGCGTTGAGGCGTTCCATCTGCTCGGGCGCATCGACGCCGAGGATCAAGAACGCGCTCTTCAGGGTTTTCTTCAGCGCGGCCACGAGCGCCAATCGCGCCTGGGTCTTTGTTTTGTCGTCAGAGACAACGCGCTCGGTCTTCTTGTACTTCGTAAAGTAAGAATGGAAGTCCGAGATCAATTCTTGGCAGTAGTACAGCACCCGATGGGGTTCGAGCGCGGCGGCGGCGTGGGCCACGTTCTCCGGCAGCGCGCTCATCTTCTTGAGCATCGCCTTCTCTTCAGGAAGGGTCAGCAGCGCGAGTTGCTCGTCGGTGATCTTGTCGAAGCCGATGAACGGTTGGCCTTGTTCTTCGGCTTTCCTCAAGATGGAGGCGCAGCGCGCATGGCCCATCTGGAAGTAGAAGACCGGATTGTCTTTGGTCTGCTTCTCGATGAGACCCAGATCAAACTCAATCTGGGCGTTGGCGGTCTTCATCAAGAACATGAAACGGCACGCGTCGGCGCCGGCCTCTTCGATGAGGTCGCGCAGCTCGTAGATGGTGCCCTTCCGCTTGCTGACCTTCACCTCGACGCCATCGCGCACGAGCTTCACGATCTGCACGAGCACGAAGTCGAGCTTCTTGGCGTCGAAACCGAGCAGCGTCATGCCTGCCTTCAAGCGCGGCACGTGCCCCCCGTGGTCGGCGCCAAAGACGTCGATCATGCGGTCGAAGCCGCGCTCGAACTTCTCGCGGTGGTAGGCGAGGTCGGCGGTCAAATAGACGGGGGTGCCGTCTTTGCGCAGGATGATGCGGTCTTCGGCGTCACCGTGCTCTGACGTCTTCAGCCACGTGCCGCCTTGCTGGCGCTCTTCGAACTGCGCGGCCTTGCTCTCGGCGCGCACGACCTTCTTGTCGCCCTCGTCGCGGCGCGCCTCGTCGGCCTCGTAGGTCGCGCCGAGCTCGATGTAGCGCTGGGCTGTCTGCTGCACCTTGCCGGCGGCGTGGATGGCGGCCTCGCTGCCATAAACATCGTGCGCCACGTTGGCGAGCTTCAATGTCTCTTTGATGGCCCGCATGTTCTCGCGAATGCCGATCTCTCTCGCGCGGGCGAGGGCGGCGCTCTCGTCGCCCTTCAACCACTTATCGCCATCTTCGACCTTCAAGACGCGGGCGATTTCAATCACGTATTCGGCGGGATATTCGCCTTCAGCAAGAGTGATCGATTCGCCGAACAGCTCGCGGTAGCGCTTGACGATCGTGCGACCAAGGGTCTCGATCTGGTTGCCGGCGTCGTTGATGTAGAATTCTTTGACGACGTCGTGGCCGGCGGCGTCGAGCAAGCGGGCGAGGGCGTCGCCGACGAAGGTGCCGCGGGCGTGGCCGATGTGCACCGGGCCCGTCGGATTCGCCGAGACGAATTCGACGAGCACTTTCTTTCCGCTGCGCGGCGAGGTGCCCCACAGCGTGGCCTTGCCGACCTGTTTCACCACATTGTGAAACGCGCGATCCGCGAGGGTGATGTTCAAGAACCCCGGGCCGGCGATGTCGAGCTTGGTGAGCAGCTTCTCGTCGTCCTTGAGGCCTTCGACGATGGCTTCGGCGATGGCGCGGGGCGGCTTGCCTTCGCTCTTTGACAACATCATGGCGACGTTGACGGCGAAGTCGCCGTGGGCGGCGTTCTTCGGCGGATCGACAGAGAACGCCGGCACGCCGCTCTCGAGACGCAGCACGCCACGCTCTTTGAGCGCGTTGAGGGTGGCGGTGATGACGTCGACGACGAGCTCTTTCATGTTCTTTCCCGGCTCCAGCTGCATCCAGATGGCGCCAGCAGGCTCAGAATGGAGACCGCTGGTGGCCATCGCAAGAAAACGGACAGAAATCCCCACGTGAAGGGGGTCAGCGTCGACGGCGTTGTCCGAGCCCTTGTTCACGAGCGATCTGGCGCTCCGGCCGCGCCTGTCGGCGACGACACTCTCCGAATAGCGCGCGGCTCCGCCGCGTCGTCGGTCGCGGACGGCGTCAAACCGCGCACAATTTCCGAAGAGCAACGTGCAGCGGCGGCACTCCGCGGCCGCCAGAGCCCCGCGGGTCACCGGCGTCAGCCGCAATTCCGCGAGCTCCGCGTCCGCCATTGGTCCGGAAATTTCAGCGCTGTTCCCCGTCGTCCGCGACCGACGACGCGGCGGAGCCGCGCGCTATTCGGACAATGCGCGCGTTACCGTCAGAAGATGTCCGACCTGATGGCGGCCCGCAGCCAGATGGCCATGTCGCTGGGGTTCCACATCCTCTTCAGCGTCGTCGGCATGGCCCTGCCCGTGCTCATGGTGATCGCCCAGTGGCGCCACCTCAAAACCGGAAACACCGCAGCAGGCGAGCTGAGCATCCGCTGGGCGAAAGGGGCAGCGCTGCTCTTCGCCGTGGGAGCGGTGAGCGGCACGGTGCTGAGCTTCGAGCTCGGCCTGCTGTGGCCGCGCTTCATGGAACAAGCAGGACCGCTGATCGGCATGCCCTTCTCGCTCGAGGGCTTCGCCTTCTTCACCGAAGCGATCTTTCTCGGCATCTACCTCTACGGTCGCGAAAAATTGTCGCCGTGGCTGCACTGGGCCGCGGGCGTCGTCGTCGCCGTCAGCGGCTTGGCCAGCGGCGTCTTCGTCATGGCCGTCAACGCCTTCATGAACGCCCCCGCCGGCTTCGTCGTCGACGCCAACGGCTCCTTCGTCGACGTCGACCTCGTCGCTGCGTTCTTCAACCCCGCCTTCAAAGCCGAAGCCATCCACATGTCGCTCGCCGCCTACGCCAGCGTGGCGTTCGTCGTCGCCGGCGTGCACGCGTGGCGGCTCGGCAAAGATCCGCAGAGCGCGTTTCACCACGAGGCGCTGAAGATCGTCTGCGCCTTCGCCCTCGTCGTCGTGCCGCTGCAGCTCGCGTCGGGCGACCTCGCGGCCAAGCTCATCGCGCGCACCCAGCCCATGAAGCTCGCCGCCGCCGAAGGACTGTGGGAGTCGGGCGACGGCGTCGCCATCTCGATCGGCGGCATCCCCGACGACGACGCCGAGGTCACGCGCTACGCGATCCACATCCCCAAGATGCTGAGCTTCCTCGCCACCGGCGACGCGA
>JANNAY010001608.1:0-3411 GCA_031384945.1 Deltaproteobacteria bacterium | reverse complement strand
CGGCTGCTACGAGGGCATCAAGGCCTCGGTGAAGTGGCAGACCGGCAACGAGTCGCTCGAAGGCAAGAAGGTCGCCGTGCAGGGCGTCGGCGCCGTCGGCTACCACCTCGTGCAGCACCTGGCCCGCGACGGCGCCAAGGTCATCGCCACCGACATCGATCAAGAGAACCTGAAGCGCATCACCAGCGACTTCCGCTCGGTCGAGATCGTCGCGCCCGACAAGATCTACAGCGTCGAGTGCGACGTCTTCGCCCCCTGCGCCCTCGGCGCCGTCATCAACGACGACACGATTCCGCAGCTCAAGGCCGGCATCATCGCGGGCTCGGCCAACAACCAGCTCGCCGACGAAGACAAGCACTCGGGCATGCTTGAAAAGAAGGGCGTTCTGTACGCCCCCGACTACGTCATCAACGCCGGCGGCTTGATCAACGTGGCCAACGAGCTCGAAGGCTACAATCGTGAACGCGCCGTGCAGCAGGCGGCTTCGATCTACAACATTGTCACGACGATCTACCAGATCGCCCGCGACGAGAAGATCACCACGACCCGCGCCGCCAACGCCCTCGCCGAGCGCCGCATCCAGCGCCTCGGAAAGATCAAGGGTACGTACACCGGCACGCAGGTTGCGAAGCGTGGACGTGGCATCATCTGATATCGACTGAAACGTCGAAGTCGAAGAAGGCGGCGCTCAGTGGGGCGCCGCTTTCTTTTTGACGAAGCCGCCGACGCCATCGAAGACGAGGTCGATCGAGCCGACGCTCCAGATGTGGCCGAAGCTGACCACGAGGCCGGCTTCAGCGATGCCGTCGCGCCGCGGCATGCGCTGGCAGGTGCCCGCCTCGGTGGCGACGATCGTCGTGCCGTGCCGCGGCAGGCGGACCTCGATGCGCAACGCTTCGTCGCCGCCGACGGTGCCGTCCGTGAGCTCGGCCATCGTGACGGCGGGCAGGACGACGGCGGTGACGTCTTTGAAGCCGTTGTCGACGTCGTAGACGTGGAAGTACTGCAGCTTGCAGTCGGGATGCACGGTGACCGCGAGCAGCACGCGGCTCTTGCCCTCGAAGACGGCGGCCTCGACGACGGTGCTGGCAGGGCCGGTGTCGATGTGCAGAAAGCCGTTCTTGACGTCGACGACGACGAGCGCGCCCGGGTCTTTCAGCAGCGCCTCGCGGGCGGCGCGATCGAGGCCGCCGACGGGTTGGGGCAAGGCGAGAAAGAGCGCGTCGACGGCGGTGGTCGAGGCCGCGAGCTGCGCAGTGAGAAGCAGAAACAGCATGGACGAAGGCTACGCAGGCCGCGCCGACGACGGCGTGATCGCGGTCAGCAGCTTGCGCCGCCGTCGACGTCGACGTAACCGGATCGGGTTCACCCGTTTCCCCTTCGGAGGTTTGTCGTGTTGCTCTCTCTCATTCCCCTGGTGTGCCAACGGTGATCCGGCCGCGCGCCCTCTGAAAAGCCGGCGTGAACTCCTGAATCACCGTGTTTTGTTGTCCGTGATTGGACCAAGACGTCGACACATTCTGTGTTGACTTGAGGCACACATGCAGTCTTTTCCCCTCGGTCGCTACCAAGCGACTGTCGTCAGCGCGGGCACGTTCGCCCTCGACGGCGGCGCCATGTTCGGCATCGTCCCCAAACCGCTGTGGGAGAAGAAGATCCCCGCGGACGACAAGAACCGCATCTTGTTGGGCACCAATTGTCTTTTGCTGCGCGATGGAAAGCGGGTCATTTTGATTGACTGCGGCATGGGCACCAAGTGGCCCGAGAAAGCCGCCGAGCAGTTCAAGGTCGACACCACCCTCGACGCCAGCCTCAAAGAAGCCGGCGTCGGCGTCGACGACGTCACCGACCTCGTGCTCACGCACCTGCACTTCGATCACGCCGGCGGGGCGACGCGCTTCGATGCCGCGGGGCAGCTGGCGATGACGTTCAAGAACGCGCGCGTGCACATCGGCAAGCGCAACTGGGCCCACGCCCACGCGCCCAACGATCGCGACAAGGGCAGCTACCGCGATGAATCATGGAAGCCCCTCGACGGCGCCGACAAAGACCGCGTCGTCTTCGTCGACGACGAAAACGGCCGCGCCCACATCATCGACGACGTCGACGCCCTCGTCTGCGAAGGCCACACCACCGGTCAGCTGCTGCCGCTCGTCGGCGCGGGCGACCAACGCGCGCTCTACGGCGCCGACATGGTGCCCACGCGGGCGCACGTGAAGCTCGCGTGGAACATGGGCTACGACCTGCGCCCGATCGAGCTGCTCGACGAGAAGCGCAAGCTGTTGGGCTTGTGCGCCGACGACGGAGTGCTGCTCGTGCACGAGCACGAGATGGCCCAGCCGACGTCACACATCGTGCGCGACGGCGCCGACTTCACTGCGAACATCTCGAACACGTTGGTGCGCGCGCCGGGTGGCAGACATGGCTGATCAGCTCGTCGTCAACGTCACGCCGTTCGAGACGCGCGTCGCGCTCGTCGAAGAAGGCATCACCGCCGAAGTCTTCATCGAACGGCACCGCGATCGCGGCATCGTCGGCAACATCTACCTCGGCAAAGTGCAGCGCGTGCTGCCCGGCATGCAGGCCGCGTTCGTCGAGATCGGCCTCGACAAGGCCGCCTTTCTCTACGTCGGCGACGTCATCCCGCCCGAAGACCCGCCAGACGAAGAGCCCGAGCACCACACGCACTCGATCGATCACGAAGAGCATGGTGAGGGCAGCGAGATGCCCGCGCCGGTGATGCCGGTGACGTCGACGGGCGGATCAGGACCGGTGCCGAAGAGCGAGCCGAAGAAGAAGCGCAGCTCGCGTGATCGGCGCATCGAAGATGTGTTGAAGCAGGGCCAAGAGGTGCTGGTGCAGGTCACCAAAGACGCCATCGGCACCAAGGGTCCGCGCGTCACCTGCAACATCTCGATCCCCGGTCGGCACCTCGTCTACATGCCGACGCACAAGCACATCGGCATTTCACGACGCATCACCGACGAGGGCGAGCGCTCGCGGCTGCGCAGCAGCCTCGAAGAATTGAAGCCCACTTTTGTGGATGAAAAACATCCCGACGTCGGCGGATTTGTTGTTCGCACCGTGAGCGAGGGCCTGTCGCGCGAGAAGCTGCAGGCGGACATGGAATTTCTCGTGTCGCTGTGGCGCGACGTCGAGAAGCGCTCGGCCGTCGTCGCCGCGCCGGCGCTGGTGCAGCCCGAGCTTGATATTGTGTTGCGCACCGCGCGCGACCTGTTCACTGCTGAAGTCGAGAAGCTGATCATCGACGATGTCGCCGTACACGCCGCGGTCGTGCGCTTCGTCGCGTTGCTTGATCCCGACCTGCTGCCGCGCGTGCAGTTCTACAAGGGGCACGAGCCGCTCTTCGAGCACGAGGGCATCGAGACCGAGCTGGCGCGGGCGATGTCG
>JANNAY010001607.1:0-8019 GCA_031384945.1 Deltaproteobacteria bacterium | reverse complement strand
CGCCCACTCGATGGGCGCGATGCACGTCGCTACGCGCTTGTTCGATCGCCTCTTTCCCGTCTCGACCGAGCGCTCGCGCGACGCGTCGTTGCCCGAATTGCCCGAGCGCGTTCGGGCCAGATTTCGCCAAACCGTGCGCTTGGCGATGTTGTTTCACGACCTCGGCCACGCGCCGCTCTCGCACACCACCGAGCTCTTGATGCCCGCCGTGGGCGAGCTCGGCCTAGGGCCCTTCGCCGGTGACGACGTCACCCGCCGCGCGACCCACGAAGACTACACGCTGAAGATCGTGCTCGACAGCTCGCTGGGCACGCTCATCGAGCAGATGTTTCACGACAGCGACGGCATCCTCGCCAAAGACGTCGCCGAGCTCATCGTCGGCACGACCTGGCAAGAGCCCTCGACCCGCTTTCGCCACGGCGGCATCGACTACACCGCCGCCCTGCGCCAGATCGTCTCGTCAGAGTGCGACGCAGATCGCATGGATTATTTGCAACGTGATTCGTTCTTCTCGGGCGTCAACTACGGCAAATTCGATGCCGACTGGTTGATCGACAACGTCACCGCTGTCGAGGTCGAAGGCGCCGTCTTCATGGGCATCCGCGGCCGGGCCATCTTCTCGTTCGAAGATTTCTTGCTGTCTCGGTACCACATGTTTGCCACGGTCTATTTGCACTACACGCCGGTCATCTTCGAGAAGATGCTCTCGAAGTATTTCGAGACATGCAAAGAGGCCGGCAAGAGCGAGTTCGACCTGCCGGCCGACATCGAGCGCTACACCAACCTCGACGACATGGACTTGATCGTCACGCTGCGCAAATCGAAGAACCCGTGGGCCCGGCGCATCGTCGAGCGTCGCCCGTTCATCTTGCTCGACGAGCGCAACGAGGGTCACCAACAGGTGCGGCCGACGTCGATCCCGCAAGACGAGCTCATCTCGCGCTTGAAAGACGCCCGCATCGAGCACATCGCGACGACGTCGAAGTCGGTGCTGTCGAAGTACTTCGGCGACGCCAGCAAGTCGCCCATCTACGTCGTCGACGGCAACCAGGCGCCCATCCCGCTCGAGGACTACACGCCGCTCTACAGCCGCTACCAGAAGCCGGCGAAGCTGCTGCGGGTCTTTGTCGACCCCGACAAACGCGTCGAAGCCCGCGCCATCTTGCAAACGCTGATCGACGAGCACACCAAAACGAAGATGCCCTCTGCCCCGCGTGGCGAAGCCTGATCTCCGAGTGGCCGAAAAGCGCGCCGTCGCCGACAATGAAGGCATGCGCCTCGTTTGCCTGTCGTTCGCCCCGCTGCTCTTGCTGGCCTGCCCAGGACCGTCGGGGTTCACGCCCGAAGAGCCCGACGCTGGATTCGTCGACGAGGGCGTCACCGCCGAAGACATCGGCGCGCCCTGCACCTACGACCCGGCGAACCCGGCCAACCCGACGAACCAGTGCCCGGCCGGCACCGACTGCGTGATCGTCACGCGCGACGGCGCGTTCAACCCGCTCGGCATGTCGCTGGTGTTTTGGGAAGACCAGTTCACCGTCGCCCTCGCCGACGTCGATGTCGGCTACTGCTCGCTGATCGGCAACGTGGTCGCGCCGCCCGCGTGCCCGGTCGGCACCTTCACGAAGCTCGTGACGTCGCCGTCGGCGGCGGGCGGGTTCGCGGCGCTGTGCGTGCGGCCCTGCACGAGCTCTGCCGAGTGCGGCCCCGACCGCGTCTGCGATGCCCGCTTTCTCGACATCAACGCCTCGACTTGCGTCTCGCCCTGTCGCACCGATCTCTCGCACTGCGTGCGCAGCGCCGTCGTCGTCGTCAACGATCAAGGACAGTCGGCCACAGCGCTGTTCGACGGCGACCTCTTCGGCGACGCCGTTTGCAACCTGCAGACCGGTTTGTGCGCCGACACGCAGAAGGGTCTGGGCTCAGATGGCGCGACGTGCACGTCGTCAGCGGACTGCACGCGCGGCCACGCCTGCTACCAGGCGGCGCTCTTCCCCGGCGAGCCAGAGTTCGGTTTCTGCGCGCAGCGCTGCACCAACGGCGACGGCTCGAACCCGCCGGCAGGCACCTGCGAAGCCGGCGAGGCGTGCCAGCCCGGTCTCGATTTTGGCAACCCGTCAATGATCGTCTCCGACTTCGCCGGCGGTCTCGCCTCGCTCGAAGGCATCTGCCTCGACCGCTGCGTCGAGGGCGTCACCGAATGCATCCCCGGCACCGACTGCGGCGCCACCGACGCCAGCATCATCGGACAGGCCTGGGTCGAAGAGCCGATGTGCGCTCCTGAAGCGATCAAAGAGCCGGACTGAATCTTCACAACGTGGGTTGGGCATCTTGCCAACCACGGTTGTGCAGTCAGTTCTTGAGGCCGCGCAAGATGCCTTTGACGTCGCGGGCGAACTTTCCGCTCGGGGCGAGCTCGAGGTAGCGCTCGTAGGCCGAGATGGCGTCGGCCTTGCGACCCGCCGACTGGTAGACGGCGCCCAACAACACAAACACCTGCGGATCGCCCGGTGCCAACGCGCGCGCGCGCTCGAGGTGAAAGAGCGAGGCCTCGAGGTTGTCGAGCTCGTAGTAGGCGTTGCCGAGGCCGAGGTGGGCGGCCAAGGCGTCTTTGTCGACGGCGAGCGCGCTCTTGTAACTGCGAACCGACTTGCCGAAGTCGCCCTTCTTGGCGAACGCCTCGGCCGCCTTCAGGTGCTTCGTGTACTCCGCCTGCGGATCGGCGGTCGTCGTCGTCGGATTCGGATTCGGATTCGGATTCGGATCCTTCTTCGGACCTGCGTCGACGGCGGGCGGCGGCACCACGAGCTTCACGCCAGCATCGACGACGGCGGGCGGCACGAGCTTGACGCCGGCGTCGACGATGGGCGGCGGCAGCACGACGGCTTCGACGACGCCAGCGTCGTGGACGGCGACGACGACAGCGCCGGCGTCTTTGACGACGTCGACGACCTCGCTGCCGGCGTCTTTGACGCTGGCGTCGTTGCCGCCGGAGAAGGCGACGACGAGGCCAGCGACGACGACGAAGCCGATGGCGAAGACCGCGGCGGCCTGAGCCTTTGACACCCCACCAAAGCGCTCGATGTGCTCGTCACCGTCGCCGGTGTCGATGTCGAGCTTGGTGCGGCGGTCGTGGATGTTCGCTTCAAACGCAGCGACGTCATCACTGGCGGCCGCCGCGGGCACGGTGTCGTTGGTCGTCGTCGAAGTCGGCGCCGACGCAGCAGGCGCCGACGAAGGCGTCGAGGTATCCGGCGTCGGCGGCGGCGCCTTCTTCTTCTTCTTCTTGCGTCCCTTGTCGGTGTCGCGCTCGGCGGCGGATTCGACGGCGTCGACGCTGCTCATCTCGCTCTTGAGCTCGGGCGGCAGCGCGCGCTTCGGATCCTCTTCGCCAGGTTCGAGCTGCGGGTCGCCGAGCTGTGCTGCGATGGCAGCGGCCAGCGGGTCGCCTTCGTCGGCGTCGGCAGCGTCGACGATCGTGTCGGTCTTGGCGCCGTCGGCGTTGTCGTTTTCGTGTGCTGAGAGCGCGAGGGCGAGCTCGTCGTCGGAGAGGCCGAGGTCGCGGGCCAGCTCGGCCGCCGCCGGCGACGCGGGCTCAGACGACGCAGACGTTGACGACGAATTCGCCTGCGAGGCCCGATCGTTGGCCGAGGTGAGCGGGTTCAACATCATCATCGGCGTCGCCGTCAGCGGCAGCAGCGGCGGCGGCGGCGGCGCCGAGACCAGCGAGAGCCCGTCGGCCGGCGTGTGCTCGCCCTCGTCGGGGGCGACGATGTCTTCCCATCCGTCGTCGTCGTCGCCGCCGCTGGCGCCGCGCTTCGACGACCACGCGGTGGCGCCGACGGCCGAGCGCGGCACGACGGCCCGGTTCTCGGGCACCTCGTCGGTGTCTTTCGGCAACGGCCGCGGCGTCGGCGCCTTTGGCAGCTGGACGGGCACTCGCTCGACGGGGTCGAGGGGCTGCTTCTCGGCGGCGCCACCGGCCATCGGCAACAACGACGACGCCGTCTTCGGCAGCGCCATCGGCAGCGACGACGTCGGCGTGCGCGGCAAAGGCACCGAATTCGACGCCAAATTCGACGACGACGAAGCAGGAGGAGCGGTCGGCGCCGCACCCGACGGCGGCGCCAGAATCGGCGTACCCGGACGCGGCGACGGCGCAGGCATCGGCGGCACCGAATCTTGCGCCGGCACGAGCAGCTGGCCGACGGCTTCGGGGTCTTCGTCTTCGTCTTCGTCGTCGACGCTGGCGCCGGCGGGCTCTTGTAGCCAGGCCTCGACCTTGTGGGGCTCAGCGACCTCTGGAGGCTCGCGGTCGGTGCAGTCGAAGATCAGGCCTTCGAAGTAGAGCTTCGAGGCGATCTCGAGGGCCTCGAGGTCGCCGAAGTCGGTCTCGTCGACGACCTGCAACATGGTGCGGCGTCCGTCGAAGAGACGCAGCAGCATGTTGATCTCGTCGGGGATCTCGGCGAGCCGATCGACGAGCTCGTTGAAGTCGATCTCGAAGATGTGATCGAGGGGCGGCAGCTGCTCGATGAGCCGGCCCCACTCGTCGACGCGGCGCATGCCCTCCATCAACAAGCCTTGCGTCGACAGCTCGATGACGTCGGCTTCTTCGGTGCCGCCGAACTCCATCGAGAACGAGCCCTCGTTCCACACGAGCATTCGATAGAAAGCGCGCTCGCCGGCGAGGCGGCCGCTGCGCGCGTCGGTGACCTTGCCTTCTTTGAACGAGACCTGGCCCTTTTGCGAACGGGTCTCGATGAACAGGCGGCCGCTCTTGCGACCGATCTCGACGGTCTGCATCAGGTCGACGAGGCCCATGTCGCCGAGCAGTCCCGCGAACGACGAGCTGCGCTCGCGCTTCTCGAGCGTCTGCTTCTCGCGCTTGTCGAGCAGCACGCGCACGCGCGTCAGCACCTCTTTGATGTAGATGGGCTTGGTCAGGTAATCTTCGACGCCGAGCTCGAGGCCGGTGACCTTCTGCTCGAGCCGGTTCTCAGACGACAAAAAGATGATCGGAATGTTGGCCGACTCAGGCTGCGACTTGAGGTTGGCGACGAAGTCGAAGCCGTTCTCGTCGCCGGGCAGCTTGGTGTCGGTGATGATCAAATCAGGCTGCGCGTGGCGCAGCTTCTCGCGCGCATCGGCCGCATGTATCGCCGTGGTCACGGAGAAGCCTGACTTGCGCAGGCTTACCTCCAGCATGCGCAAGCTCTTGCTGTCCGCGTCGACGAGGAGAAGGCTCTTTTTGGCCACCGTAAAACCTGCCGGACAATCGTCGCCCCGACGACGTGAAGTCAAGGAAACGCATCGAGTCGCACATCGGCGCCTTTCGCGCCCCAATGCCGTGTGACGGTTCCAGCGCTGCTGGCGGGGCCGATCCTGAATCGAACCGCTCCGGATACCGTCGGCTGACCATGAACGCCGCGCTGCTTCTCGCCCTCGCCGCCCTCGCTCCTGCCAGCCCGCCGCCGCACCACGGCCGCGGCGGCCCCCCGCCCGTCATCGTCGTCGAACAGCGCGAGCGCGACCGGCAGGTCAACTCTTGGAACGCGGACCACGACCACGGCGGCCACGACGGCTACGAGGTGCAGTGCCCCAGAGACGTCGACGCCGCGTTCGCCGCCCTCGACCAGGCCCTCTACGAGCTCGCTGACGACGTCGACGATCTCAAAGGCCGCGACAAGCGCAAGATGCGCGACAACCTGGCTGCCCTGGCCGACGCAGCCGAAGAAGCCCGCGATCGATCGTGCCGCAAGAATTGGCGGCCGGCGCCGCCCCCTCCTGTCGTCGTTCTGCCGCCGCCGCCGCCGCCGCGCGCCGTGCTGCTCGAGCAGCGGCTGCACGAAGCCAACCTCGCGGCCATGAAGCGAGAGTCGTTTGACGACGGCAAGCTGCGCATCATCGACACCGCCATTCGCGGCGACGTCTGCCTCTTCTCGGGGCAGGTGCGAGACTACATGCGCACGATGTCGTTCTCGTCGAACCGCCTCGACATCTTGCGCCGCCTCGCGCCGCGGCTGCTCGACGACCAGCAGGCCATTCTCATCTACACGGCGCTCGACTTCGAGGGCGACAAAGACGACGCGCGCCAGGTGCTGGCGACGACGAAGACGCTGGCTGCCTGCCGCTTGCCCTTCAAGTAGCCGGCGCTGCGTCAGTGAACGACGACCGACTCCCACAGGTCGAAGTTGCCGAGGCGGGCGTCAGCCCACGTGACGCGGTCGCCGTTGACGTCGGCGAAGGCGCGCGGTGACCGGTCGCCGCTGCCGCCAGTGATCAGCTCTGAGCGGCGTTTGACGACGTCGAAGATCGCGACGTCGCCGAAGGCGGAGCGCGCGCCGCTGATGCTGACGGCGAGGCCCGTGCGCGACAGCGTGGCAGCGCCGTCGTTGTTGGCGCCGAAGGGGACGTCGTTGGCGCAGGTGGGCGTACCGCTGCAGGTGAGCTCGCAGGCGTGGCTGCGGATGATCTGGCTGCCCACCTCTTGGTAGGTCATGACGACGCGGCCATTGACGACGGCGAGCGACGGCGCGCGTCCGGCGGTCAGCGGCGTGCCGTTGCGCCGGATGACGCCGCTGCCGGTGACGACGCCGGCTGCGTCGGTGGCGAAGCAGGTGAGGGCGCCGACGTTGGCGGTGCGTTCGTCGCCGCCGCCGCCGGGGGCCGTATTGTTGCCGACTTGGGCCACCGTGACGCTGCCGGTGCCGACGGCTTCGCCGTCGACGACGGGGACGACGGTGGCGGCGGCGACTGCGACGAGGTTGTCGTTGTCGACGACGACGCCGTTGACGAGGCGGCTCAGGCGCAGCTGCGTGTTGTTGACCGTCACGAGGCGCGTGCCGTCGGGCGAGGCGCCCCACGTCGCCGTCGATGCTTCGTTGCTGACGTCGATGGTGCGCAGGTCGGCGAACAACGGCGTCACCGTCGGCGACGGCGAATCGACGATGGCGGCACTGAGCGTCCAGGTGTTGTTGCCGTTGTTCTTGAAGAGCAGGGCGTTCTTGCCGGCGGCGCCGAGCGTTGTCGGCCCGAGCGGTGTGCCGCCGACGAAGGTGAATGGCGCCTGGGCGATGTCGCTGAGGTCGACGTCGCTGATGACGACTTCGCGGCTGCTGCCGGCGCCGACGTCGACGCGGGCGAGCACCTGCAGGTTGGTGTCGAAGCCGATCCAGACAACGATGCCGTCGCCGACGGCGGGCTGGGTTTCGGCGGCGGGTTGTCCAGCGAGCCAACGTTGGGTCGAGAGGTCGACGACGGCGACGTCTTCGCTGAACGACGACAGATCAGAGAAGCCGATGCGCGAGCCATCGAGCGTCGGACGGCCCTGCGGCGCGAGATCGTTCGTCAGCAGCCGCGGCGTGATCGGCGCTTTGCCGAGGTCGACAAAGGCGACGTCGGTGGCGACGCCGTCGCTGGCGACGTTGACGTAGGCGACGCGGTCGCCGTCGGCTTTGCCGAGGTCAGCGACGGGAACGGTTGTGTCGACGACGACGACGCCGCCGTGGGCGACGCGCCGCAAGGTGGCCGTGCCAGCGGCGCTGTTCTGCACGAAGAACGTCGCCGTCGACGAGACGAGGGGCTGGATGGGTCCGTTGCCACCCTGAAACAGACCGCCGTTTTCGCTGGCCGCCGTCGTCGTCAATGTCACAACCGCGCCGGCGCCGTCGCGGCGCTTGATGGTGCCGTTGTTCTCGCACCACGCGATGTTGGCGCCGTTCACGCCGATGCCGGTGTTGGCGCAAAAGCCGTTGATGGCGCCGAGGTCGGTGCCGATGTTGCTGCAGGCGAGGTTGTCGCTGGCGCTGGTGGGCACGCTCGGATCGAGCGCCTGGGCGCGCGTCGCGCGAAAGAGCCGGCCGGCGCGCTCGAAGACGAAGTTGCTGCCGTCGGTGCCGACGCCGCGGCCGCAGAAGCTGCGCATCGGTGCCGCTGCGTCAGCGAAGAGCAGCCAGTGCTGCGTGCCGCCGTTGTTGAAGTCGTGGTCGACGACGACGTCGAAGACGTCTTTGCCGG
>JANNAY010001592.1:0-2057 GCA_031384945.1 Deltaproteobacteria bacterium | reverse complement strand
CGGCGAGGGCGGCGGCGGCGTTTTCGGCGCCGATGAAGACCCTGACGCCGGGGGCGCGCACGGCCTCGTCGAACAAAGCGCGCACGCGCTGCTGCTCATCGAGCAACGACAAGAGCTCGCGCTGCTGCTTGCGGGCGTCTTCGTCATCGGTGGGCGCGATCAAATGGCTGGTGCCGTCGACGTGCACGGCCGGATCGGGCAGCAGCGCCTCGACGCCCGTCTTCGACAGCACCAGCAGCTGCTCTTCGATCTGCGTGAGCGCCGAGCGCGTGTCGAGGATGGCGGCGTCGAGCACGCGGCGGCCGTCTTCGAGGGTCTTGTCGGCCAGCATCGCCGTCAGCCGCGCGCCCATCGCCTGCAGCTCAGACGCCTGCGGCGCGGGCGGCGTCTTCCATTCGAGCAGGCGGTTCTGCACGCGGCCGTCGGCGCTGACGACGATGAACAAGACGGCGTCGTCGCGCAGGCGCAAGAGCTCAAGGTGACGCAGGCGATCTTGCGAGACCGGCGGGGCGAGCACGACGCAGGTCTGGCGCGCCAACCGCGAGAGCACGCGGGCCGCCTCGCGCATCGCTTGATCGACGCCGCCCGCTTCTTCGATGCGCAAAATCTCGCCCTGCACCGACGACGGCGGCGGCGTGAACCGCACGAGGCTGTCGACGTAGTAGCGCAGGCCGATGTCGGTCGGGACGCGCCCCGCCGACGTGTGCGGCTGCGCGATCAAGCCGCGTTCAGACAGCGCGCCGAGCACATTGCGGATGGTCTGCGGCGACACCGACAGCTCGGCGATGTCGGCCAACGCCTTCGACCCGATGGGCTCGCCCGACGAGATGTGGGCGTCGACCAGTGCGTTCAGCACCAGCCGCTCACGCTCGCTCAAGGGTTCCAGGGGATCCACGCTGGTCGTCTAGCGCGTCGTGAACTCGCTGCGCAGGGCGACCCACGATCGCTCCAACTCGTCCGACAAGCGCTGCACGAGGCCGTCGTCGACGGATCCGGCGGTGGCGGCTTCGACGGCGAGGGCGGCTTCGACGACGCGGACGGCGCCGACGTTGGCGGCGGATCCTTTGATGGTGTGGGCGGCGCGGGCGGCGTCGGCGGTGCGGCCGGCCGCCCAGGCTTCGCGCAGGCTGACAAGCCGGGCGGCGCTGTCTTCGGTGAACAGCGTCGTGAGGTGGCCGCAGATGTCTTCGCCGGGCCGTGCCACGGCGACAGCCAGGGCCCGCAGACGCTCGATGGCCGCGGGATCCAGAACCGGTGATTCGTGTGTCATCTGTCCCCCGTTCGTTCGCCTGCTGCGCGCCGGCCCTCGAATTTCTGATACCGCGGTGGCGGTCGCGAAACAGCCGGCAAACCTTCTGGCGTCTTTTGCCGGTCGTGACATACGTTTCGCGTCCGCCCAAGCCGTCGCTTGGCCGCGTCAGGAGTCTCCCATGAAGAACGTCGCCATCAAGTTCATCTCCGCTCTCGCCCTCGTCGCCATGTTCGGCACCGTCGCGGCCACCGCCGCTTGCCCGGCCGCCGAAGGCGAAGGCGAAGGCGAGTGAGCCTTCCTCGCCTCTCGCTCACCGAGCAGAGGCGAGAACGAAATGCGGCGCCCCCCCTTCATCGGGTCGGGCGCCGTATTTTTTTGTTTTAGAACGGCTCATGCCGACCATCCGCAGCTCAGAGAGCAACACGTCCACCGACAGCGCCGGCCGCAAGGTCTTCGAAGGCGTCATCCGCTCCGACGCCAGCGTCGACGCCGTCTGGGACGTCATGGCCGACACACAGCGGCTCAACGAAGTGATCTTCGAGATGGGCGCGATGGATGTCGTCTCGCGTGGCGACGACTTCGCCCGCATGAAGACGAAGATCGGCCCGGTCACGGTCGAATTCGACGAGCTCGCCTGGGTCTTCGACGCGCCAACCGGTGACAAGGGGGGCCGCTACCGCAGCGTGCGCATTTTTCACGGCGGCCCGTTGAAGCGCCTCGAAGCCGAATGCGACGTCGACGCCGACGACGGCGGATCCAAAATGACCTACCGCGTGAAGGTCACCACCGCCGGGGGCTTTGCCGT
>JANNAY010001568.1:0-5394 GCA_031384945.1 Deltaproteobacteria bacterium | reverse complement strand
GGAGTTCCCAATGATGCGCGCCCTCTACACCGCTGCCACCGGCATGAACGCCCAAGAGCTGAAGATGCAGGTGACCGCAAACAACCTGAGCAACGCATCGACGACAGGCTTCAAGAAGTCGCGCGCCGAGTTCGAAGACTTGCTGGTCGAGAACCTGCGCCCCGCCGAAGCCGAAGGCCGTCCTGTAGGTCTCGAGGTCGGACTCGGCGTGCGCGCCGCGGGCACGAGCAAGAGCTTTGCCGAGGGTGACCTCATCGGTACGCAGAACCCCCTCGACCTCGCCATCGAAGGCCAGGGCTTCTTGCCGGTGCGGCAACGCGACGGCTCGCTGGGCCTCACGCGCGCTGGCAACCTGCGTGTCGACAGCGAAGGACAGCTCGTCACGCAGCAGGGCTTCGTCGTTGAGCCTGGCATCCGGGTGCCGTCAGAGACGACCGAGCTCAGCATCGATGAGCAGGGTCGCGTGCGTGCGACGATGCCGGGTCGGACGACGCCGCAAGAGCTCGGCACTCTTGAGCTCGCGATGGTCGAGAACGCCGGCGGTCTGCAGGCGACGGGGCAGAATCTGTTTGTGCCCACCGAGGCCAGCGGCCGTACCGAGATGGTGAAGCCTGGCGAGGCCGGCAGCGGACGCATTCTGCAGGGCTTCGTCGAGGGCAGCAACGTCAAGACCGTCGAAGAGATGATCGACCTCATCACCACGCAGCGCGCCTACGAGATGCAGTCGAAGGTCATTCAGACCGCCGACCAGATGCTGCAGCGCCTCAGCAACCTGCGCTGAGCCACGATTTCATCACTTCCGAACCGAGCGAACTGAAGAACCATGCTTGCCCTCGCCGCCTCTCTGCTGCTCGCCAGCGCCACCGTCAGCCCCCGGGCCGAGCGGGCGCTCGCTGGGCAGCTCTCGTCCAAAGAAGACGTCGCCGTCGTCAAAGCCCGCGTCGTCAAGGGCGCCTGCGCCGTCGTTGTGCTCGACGTCGACGCTGCCGCCGTCGGCAAAGGCGACAACGTGGTCGCTGCCCGCGGCCGCGGCAAAGACGCCCGTGGCCGCGCCTGCGCCGTCAACGTCGTCGTCGATGTCGCCTGGCGCAAAGCGTCCCCTGCGCTCGCTGCGGGCACGGCCATTGGCTTTCGCAGCGTCGTCGGCGCCGTCGAAGTCGAAGGCAACGGCGTCGTCGTCCCCTGCGGCGCCGCCGACAGAGACGCCGGTTTCGTCTGCGTCAGAGTCGGCAACGGCAATGTCAAAGGCGTCGTCGAAGCCGGCGTCGTCGTGGTGGTGCCATGAAACGCGTCGCTGTCGTGCTCTTCTTCGTTGCCGCTGGCGTTGCCTGTGGACCGGCCCACATCGCGTCGTACGCGCCAAAAGAGCGAACGCCGCCGACGCTGGCGCCCAGCGCCGTCGTCGCCGAAGAGAAGTCGGCGGGATCGTTGTTTGAGACCGGCGCCGCGGGCTCAGCGCTCTTCGTCGACGCCCGCGCCTACCGCGTGAACGACGTCGTCGTCGTCAGGGTCGAAGAAGTCGCCGACGCCGCCCGCAGCGCGAACACCGACACCACGCACAAGAGCTGGGGTGGCGGTGGCGTCTCGGGCGTGCCCGTGCTCGGACCGCTGCTGCAGCCCCTCTTGCCCGGCGTGACGCTGCCGGCGAGCGACATCGCTGGCCGCGTCGACGCCGACAACGGCTTCGAAGGCAGCGGTTCGACCGGCCGCAGCGAGCGCCTGCAGGCCACCGTTTCGACAATTGTCAAAGCGGTCATGCCGAACGGCAACCTGTTCGTCGAAGGTCACCGGGTGATCTTGGTGAACCAGGAAGAGCACCACCTCTACGTCTCGGGCGTCGTGCGTCCCATCGACATCGACGACGGCAACGCCATCGACAGCTCGCGCATCGCCGAAGCGCAGATTGAATTCGTCGGACAGGGCGTCGTCACCGACGCCGAAAGCCCAGGCTGGTTGGCCCGGGTGGGGAGCTTCTTGTGGCCGTTCTGAAGAACCTGTTCGTCATCGTCGCTGCGCTCGCCGCGCTGCCCGCCTCATCGGCGCCCGTGCGCGTCAAAGACCTCGTCGACGTTGGCGGCGTGCGCAAGAATGCGCTCGTCGGCTATGGGCTCGTCACCGGGTTGCAAGGTCAGGGCGACAGCGGTCGCGTTGAGTTCACCGCGCAGAGCCTCGCCGGCATGCTCGGCAAGCTCGGCGTGCGCGTCGATCCCAAAGACATCGCTGCGCGCAACGTCGCTGCCGTCACGGTCACAGCCGAGCTGCCGTCCTTCGTGCGTCCGGGGGCGCGCCTCGATGTCTTGGTGTCATCGCTCGGCGACGCCCGTTCACTCGAGGGCGGCACGTTGATCATGACCCCGCTGCTCGCGGTCGACGGCAAGCCCTACGCGCTGGCGCAAGGACCCGTGCAGGTCGGCGGCTTCGTCGTCGACGGTGCCGGCTCGCGCTTGCAGAAGAACCCGCCAACGTCGGCGCGCGTGCCCGGCGGCGCTGTCGTCGAGCGGGGTGTGATTCCTGACCTCGACAAGTCCCCGCTGGTGTTGGCGTTGAAGAATCCCGACGCCACGACGGTGCGCCGCCTCGCAGACGAAGTGAACAGAGCCCTCGGCGACGGCCGCGCCAAAGCACAAGACGCCGGCGCCATCGTCGTCGACGCCCGCGGCGACGCCACTGGCACCCTCGCCGCCATCGAAGGCCTCATCGTCGACGTCGACCAGAAGGCCCGCGTCGTCATCTCTGAGCGAACCGGCACCGTCGTCATCGGCGAGAACGTGCGGCTGCGGCCGGCTGCCATCGCCCATGGTGGGCTCAAGGTGCGCATCCGCAGCAGCCCCGTCGTCTCGCAGCCTGGCGCGTTTGCCGGCTCCACCGTCCGCGCGGATGTCGCTGACGTCGACGCCAAAGAAGGCAAGAGCGGCAACCTCTTGCCGGTGCCGGCGGCGACGACAGTGCAAGAGCTCACGACCGCGCTGAACTCTCTGGGCGTCACGGCCCGCGACCTCATCGCCATCTTGCAGGCGCTGAAGGCCGCCGGCGCCCTCGACGCTGAGCTCGAGGTCATGTGAGTCGACTCGTTCTTTCATGAAGTGAAGAAGCTGCCGTCCGCACCGTCGCGGGCGGTTCTCCTTTGTCGAATCGACGATTCGACGATTCGACGATTCGACGTTTCAGTAGGCGACGTCGGCCACGGCTTCTTCGTCGACGTCGCTGTTGACGATGTCGTTTTCGACGGTCCAGGCGGCGCCAGCGATGGCGGCGGGGCCGGCGATGGCGGCGCCGCTGAGGCCGCCGAGAATGGCGATGCCGGCGAGGCTGTTGTCGGCGGTGTCGGGCAGCACGCCGCTGCAGGCGAGTCCCGTGAGCAGGCCAGCGCCGGCGCCGATCAAGCACCCCGGGGCGGCGCCGAGCACGACGGGCAGCACAGGCCGATCGTTGTTGAGTCGGTTGAGCACCATGCCGCCCGCCGCGCCGGCAGCGGTGACGGGGCCTGTGGCGGTGATCGAGACCGCGGCGATCTGCAGGCCCTGTTCAGCCGCGGCGTTGTTGGCGCTGCAGACGTCGTAGTTGCTGCAGAAGGTCCACGCGCCCCAGCCCGTCGCGATCGACGTCAAGAGCCCGCCGACGCCGCAGCCGACGCCGCCGCTGGCCTGCAAGCCGTCGAGGCCGAGGCTGTCGCGCGACCGCTTCTGCGCGGGCGCCGTCGTCGGCGACGCAGACTTCAACGATGTCGAGGTCGGCGGCGTCGAAGCAGAAGGAGGCGGAGAAGCCGGCGGCGGCGCCGCCATCTCCGCCGGATCCAACGGCGGCGCGTCGTCGAGGCGCGAGGCCGGGGTGCCGGCGACCGCGGGGCTGTCGTCCACGACGACGTCGTCAGCGGGGTCTTGTGCAGCCAGCAACAGCAACAGCGCGGGGAGCATCCCGCGACTGTAGCTGAGGTCAGACCATCGGCTCGTCGACGTTGATGTTGATCTTGCCCTGTTCAGCGAGGGTGAGGATGACCTTGACGATCTCGGTCTGGGCCTGCTCGACCTGCGCGAGCCGCACGCGGCCCATCATGTCGATCTCTTCGCGCAAGGCCGAGGCCGCGCGCTGCGACATGTTGGCGTAGACGACGTCGGCGACGGCGGGCACGGCGCCCTTCAAGGCGAGGGCGAGGTTCCGCAGGTCGCAAGCCTGCAAGAGCGATTGCACGTCGCGGCGGCCGAGGCGCTGCAGGTCATCAAAGGCGAAGAGCTTCGACTTCAAGGCGCTCGCGAGCTCAGGGGCCGCGCGCTCGAGGTCTTCGATGAGACCCTTGCGATCGTCGGGCAAGAGCTTGCGCAAGAGCTCGACAGCGCTCTTCTCGCCGCCAACCGGGCGACGACGGGGACCGCTGACGAGGTCTTTGATCTGTTGGGCGAGGCCTTCAACGACGTCTTTCACATAGTCGGGCTGCACCGACTCGAGGGTCGCGAGCGCGCGGATGACGGGGGCCTGCATCTCGAGGGGCAAGCGCTTCAAGATGAGCGCGGCCTTCTCGGGCTGCACCACACTCAACACCAGCGCTACAATTTGCGGGCTCTCGCGCTCGAGCAACACCGCGACGTCGGCGTCGTCGGCGTCCATCAGCGGCTGCACCGCAAGGGCATCGGCCGAGCGCGGCGCGTCGACAAAGGCGCGGGCGGCGGCCTGCGGTCCGAGGGCCTGCACGAGAAGATTCTCAAAGGCGCGCTGGCGCGTGCCGGGATCGGCGTCGAAGCCATCCATCTGTGAGACGAACCGTTCGACAGCTCTGTCGACGACGTCTTTGTCGGCGGACTTCAAGGCGCGTGCGGCGCGGGCGACCTCTTTCATCTTTTCTTCGGGCAGCGCGCGCAGCACGACACCGGCGGCATCACTGCCGAGGGCGAGCACCAGCGCAGCGGCGCGCACAGCACCTTCGCTCACGGTCGTCGCCAGGGCCATCGACGAGAGAGGAACGAGCGGAGCGTCGGCCATGTCACACCTCTGCAGAAGTCGTCGTCGTCGTCGTTGCCGCGGGCGGCGGGACGGCGGGTGATCCATCGAGCCAGCTCTCGAGGACTTGAGCCGCGCGGCGCGGATCGGCGAGGGCGAGCGCGATGGCTTTTTCGCGCGGCGTCACAGGCACCGGCGGCAGCGACGGCATCGACAGCGTCGCCTTCAACGTCGCCGTCTCTTCCGCCTCTTGCTGCTTTTGGGCGGCGGCGGCGGCTCTGACGACCTCGGCGGCTTCGTCTTCGCGCTTGGCGAGGGCGGTGGCGCTCTGCTTCTTTTTGCCGCGCAGCGCGGCGATACCGACAGCGAGCAGCAACACACCCAGGCCGGCGCCGACGACGGGAGTCCAGCTCGGCAGCGCCGTGGTCGTGATCGGCAGCGGCGCCGTGTCTGCCGCGGGCG
>JANNAY010001502.1:0-2827 GCA_031384945.1 Deltaproteobacteria bacterium | reverse complement strand
GCCCGCCGTCGGCCTTCGCGATCGGCGTCTCGTTGCCGTCGACGTCGAAGCCGCTGTCGGAGACGCGCAGCTCAATCAGCTGCGTGTCGTCTTCGATGGTGAGGCCAAGGTTGGCGATCGACGACGTCAGCTCGATGTCGCCGATGTCGGTGTCAGGGAAGTTGCCATCACCGTCGGGCGGCAGCGCCTGGAACGTGCGGAGCGTCGCCCGCTTGCTCGTGCCGCCGACGCTGCGCACGATGTCGTAGCGGGCCTCGAGCGTGTCGCCGTCGGCGTCTTCGAGGCTCACCACCTCGAGCTCTTGCTGATCGCAGCCCCCGAGGGGCACAGCGATGGGGATGTTCGACGGCGGCGGAAAGACCTCGACGACGGGCACGTGGTTCTGCCTCGGCTGGGCCTGGCCGATGTAGAACGGGTTGAAGCAAGCGCTCGTCAGCATCGTGAGGGGTATCAGCACGCCAAGTGCCAGCCCTGAGCGAATCGCCCAACACACTGAAATCGCAGCAGAATTCGTCGGCGCCGTCGTTGAAGGCCAAGGCGAAGCGCGCGCCTTTCGCGACAGCGCCGTCAGAGACGCCGGACACGTGCTCTGGCTTGCCTTCTGCGTCGCTGAAGGGCGGCCCGGTGGCCAAAGAATGTGTGCGCGCCCCCGCGACGACATCAGGCGCCTTCGTCGTCGGCGCCGCCTTCTTGCGGGCCGCGGGTTTGCTCGAGGTGGCGAAAGATGGTGCGCGGATCGACGCCGAGCTCGCGGGCCGTCTTTGTGCGGTTGTTGGCGTTTCGCTCGAGGGCCTCGTCGATGTAGCGGCGGCGGTAGCGCTCGAGGGCGTCTTGCAGCGGCAGGATGTCTTCGAGGTCGTCGCTCTGGATGTCGAGGTCGGTGGGCGCGACCTGCGTGCCCTCGGCGAGCACGACGGCGCGCTTCAAGCGGTTCTCGAGCTGGCGCACGTTGCCCGGCCACGGGTAGCGGCGGATGGCGGTCAGGGCCTTCGGGGTGAATCCCTTGAGCTTTTTGACGCCATGCTCAGTCGCATATTTCTGCAACAAGAAATTGGCGATGACGACGACGTCTTCGCCGCGGTCGCGCAAAGGAGGAAGGTGGACCTGCACGACGTTCAGTCGATAGTAAAGGTCTTCGCGGAAGGTGCCTTCTTTCACCATCTGATCGAGGTTGCGGTGCGTGGCGGTGACGACGCGGATGTCGACGTTGTCGCTGCGCGTGTCGCCGACCTTGGTCACCATGCGCTCTTGCAGCGCGCGCAAGATCTTCACCTGCAGGTGCAGCGGCATCTCGCCGATCTCGTCGAGAAACAGCGTGCCGCCGTGGGCCGCTTGAAACTTGCCGATGCGGGTGGCGACGGCGCCGGTGAAGGCGCCTTTCACGTGTCCGAACAGCTCGCTCTCGAGCAGGTGCTCGGGGATGGCGCCGCAGTTGATGACGACGAGCGGGCCTTTGCTGCGCGTGCTGCGCTTGTGCAGCTCGCGGGCGATCAGCTCTTTGCCCGTGCCGGTCTCGCCGGTGATGAGCACGCTGATGTCGGCGCGGGCGACCTTGTCGATCTTCTTGAAGACCTCTTTCATGCCGTCGCAGGCGCCGATGATCTCGCCGTAGCGCGACTTCTCGAGCTCGCCCTTCAACGACGTGGTCTCGGTCTTCAACGCGTCGATGTGCAGCGCGTTTTGCACGAGCAGCGCGGCCTGCACCGCGAACAGCGTGAGCACCTCGAGCGCGCGCTCGTCGAACAAGGCTTTGACGGCGTTGTTGCCGACGTAGATGGCGCCGATGACCTCATTCGTCTTGCCGATGCGCGGCAGCGGCACGCACATCACCGACGTCAGGCGCAGCGACACCACCGACAGCGAAGAATTGAACTCGGTCGACGTCAGCGCGTCAGACACGACGACCGGCTTGCCGGTCTCGAGCACGCGCTTGACGATCGAGTCGCTCATCTGGGCGACGGCCTCGTCGAGGTTCTCGCCCTTGAGGTTGCGCGCCATGCGCACCCGCGCCCGCGGCTTCGCCTCAGCGCCAGGGGCGCCGTCTTCGTCTTCGTCGACGAGCACGAGAAAACCTTTGTCGGCGCTGGTGAGCGAGATGACCTCGTCCATCAACGTCTCGAGCAGGCTCTGGAACTCGCGGGCCTCGCCGAGCTTCTTCGAGAAGCCCACCAAGCGCCGGAACGCCGTGAGCTCTGCGGCTTCGCCCTTGAATCCATCGGTGTCTTTCGCCTTCTGCGGCTTGTCGTCGAGCAAGAAGCGCAACTTCACGAGCCCAATCGTGATGTCTTCGCCGTCGACGAGGGTCTGCTTGCGCACCGGCCGGCCCGACACGAGGATCTCGGACTTCTTGTCGGACGACGAGATGGTGAAGGTGGCGCCGTCGTAGGCGATGTGGGCGGCGCTGGCGGCGATGCCGTCGACGACGATGTCGGACTCGGGGTCGGAGCCGATGGTGGTCAGGCTCTTGTAGACCGGCGTCTTTGATTCGCTGCCGTCGGGCTTCCACAAGACAAGCGTCGCCATGGGGCGTGTTGGTAGCCGATGATCCGCACGTCGTCACGGCCCGTCGGGGCGTTTTGCACCAGCCGAAGCCGCCCGCGATCGCGTTGTGACGTCGACGACGGCGCTGGCACCGACGCTGCATTTCGTTTGGCCATGCAACACGATCGTGAATCTCCCGAACGTTTGCGCGCCCAACACCGCGGGCCCGCCCCATCAGACGAAGGCATCGCCGAAGACGTCTGCAACGCCATCTTTGCCGCCGACGTCGATGCCGCCTGCGTCGACGTCGAGGTCGAAGACGGCGTCGTCACCCTGCGCGGCGAGG
>JANNAY010001547.1:0-3986 GCA_031384945.1 Deltaproteobacteria bacterium | reverse complement strand
CGACATCGACGGCGATCGCGTGCCCAACGAGATCGACCCCGACGTCGACGGCGACGGCGAGCTCAACTCCGACGACCTCACCGACTTCGGCGCCCCCGACGGCACCGACGGCACCTTCGCCGACCCCGACGGCGACGGCATCCCCAATCTGCAAGACCCCGACGACGACAACGACGGCATCCCTGACGGCGTCTTCGGCGTCGGCACCTGCGACGGTGTCAACGTGGCCGTCGACGAAGCCCACGACTGCGACGGCTTCTGCATCGACCTCGAAGGCGGCGTCGTCTTCTGCGACGACGGCGCCACCCCCGGATCAGGCGCCCCCGACAACGACGGCGACGGCATCCCCGACCCCCTCGACGGCGACGACGACAACGACGGCATCCCCGACGGCGACGACGGCAACCCCAACGGCGACGACCCCTGCGTCGGACTCGAAGGCCCACCCCCCGCCATCTGCGTCGATGACCCTGGCGAAGGCGAAGGCGAAGAAGGCGAAGGCGAAGGCAACCCCAACTGCTCGACCACGTCGTTCGATCCGGCTGCGCCGATCCCGCCGCGCATCTTGCTTGTCGTCGACAAGTCGGGCTCAATGAACGAAGACGCCAACGGCTTCGGCGGCTCGAAGTGGTTCGCCACCGTCAACGCCATCGACTCGGTCGCGCACCAGATCGAGTCGCGCGTCGAGCTCGGCCTTGTCATGTACCCCGAGGGCGGCGGCAGCGATCTGCAGTGCCTCGCCAGCGCTGGCGTCGACAACGGCATCTCGCTCAACAACGCTGACGAGATCGTGCAGTCGCTCGCACCGTTCGGCCGCAGCGAAGACGACAACAACGGCGACGGCGTCCCCGACGCCAGCATCGCTGCTGGCGGCACGCCCACCGCCACGGCGCTCTTGCAGGCCCGCGACTCGCTCAACGCCCTGCCCGCCGCTGGCGGACAGCGCGCGGTGATCCTCGCGACCGACGGCGGCCCGAACTGCAACGCCTCGCTCGACGGCAACAGCTGCCGCTGCGTGTCGACGCCCGACCAGTGCCAGAGCTTTCCGCAGAACTGCCTCGACGACGCCAACGCCATCGGCGCCGCCAGCGCGCTCAACCTCGCCGGCTTTCCTGTCTTCGTGCTCGGCATCGACGGCGCGCTGACCTTTCAAGACGTGCTCGGCGGCCTCGCCAGCGCCGGCGGCACCGGCAACTTCTTCACCGTCGACAGCGGCGCCAACCTCGCCAGCACCATCGAAGGCATCGCCGACCGCATCGCCTCGTGCCGCTTCGACGTGCCCGGCGCCCCCAACCCCGACAACGTCACCGTCAGCGTCGACGGCGGCGTCATTGGCCGCGACACCGGCCGACAGAATGGCTGGGACCTCATCGACGTCGATACTGTCGAGCTGTTCGGCGCCGCCTGCGACGCTGCGGCTGGAGCCACCCAGAATGTCCAAGTGCAAACCTGCTTCTGATCTGCTTGTGACGCTCTGCGAAAGGGCGACGACGAAGGGGGCGCCGCTGCTGGCGCTCCTTTTTTCTTTTCAGCTGCATGCGCAGTCGGCGGGGGCGCCTGCCATGTCTGATCCCAACCGCGTCGTCGTCATCGTCGACGACGCGGGCGACGTCGGCTTGCGCATCTCTGACGCGCAGATGGCCCACGAGACCGTCATCGCCGCGCTGCGCAAGCGCCTCGGCAACGACGCTGTCGCCTACGAAGGCGAGAAAAAGAACGCCGCGACGATGAAAAAGATGCTCGGCCCCGCCGCCGAGACGACCATCCAGGATGCGCGCCTGACGTGGTTCGACGCCGCCGAGAAAGCCGCGCCGTGGCGCGTGCGGGTGCGCTTCGGCGCCAAGAAGGGCCAGCAGTTCATCCGCCTCACCTGCCGCAAGGCCAGCGACAAAGCCGACCACGTCGTCGACGAACGCGTCGGCGCCGGCAAAAACTTCGTCGCCGCGCGCGACGACCTCGCCGCCCACATCGGCGAATTCTGTCTGGCGCTTCCTGATCCGAAGGGGGCGTCGTCGATTCCCATCGAGGGCGCGAATTCGGCGAAACCCAACGAGCCGCCCGGCATGCACAAGAAGCCGAAGCAGACGAAGACGTGGACGCCGCCGCCGCGCCGCGACTAGCTTCGCGCCATGTCTGATGCATCGCCGTTGCCGTCGGTGAAGCTGCCGGCTCCGTTCGGCAAGTACCTGCTCTCGCACCTGATCGCCGTCGGCGGCATGGCCGAGGTCTACCGCGCCAAGATTTTCGGAGCCCAGGGCTTCGAGAAAGACATGGTCGTCAAGCGCATCCTGCCGAAGTATGCGACCAACCCTTCATTCGTGCAGATGCTGATCGACGAAGCGAAGATCGCTGTATCGTTGAGCCACGGCAACATCGTGCCCATTTATGAGCTCGGCGAGCTCGAGGGCAGCTACTACATCGCGATGGAGTACGTCGAAGGCCGCACCGTGCTCGACGTGCTGCGCGATGCCCATTCAAAGCGTGTTCCGATCTCGTGGGCCCACTGCGCGGGCATCGCTGCCGAGGTGTGTCGCGGGTTGTCGTATGCGCACACGCGCACCGACGCTGCGACCGGCAAGCCGCTTGGTCTCGTTCACCGCGACATCAACCCGCGCAACATCGTCATCACCAAGGGTGGTGAGGTGAAGATCCTCGACTTCGGCATCGCCCGCGCGTCGACGAAGCGGCACCAGACGGCGTCCGGTGTCATCAAGGGCACGCCGGGCTACATGTCGCCCGAACAAATGTACGGTCAAGCGATCGACCATCGCTCCGATTTGTATTGTGTCGGCATCATGGTCTTCGAGCTTTTGACATTGCGTCGGCTCTTCCCGGTGTGGGACGTCGCCGAGATGCGCATGGTCTTCGAGGCCGGTCCGGTGCCGCTGCCGTCGTCGTTGAACCCGGCGTTGCCGAAAGACGTCGACACCGTCGTCATGAAGGCGTTGGCGACCAAGACGTCTGAGCGCTGGCAGAGCGCTGGCGAATTCGAAGAGGCCCTGCGCACGGCCATCGCCAAGAGCGGCGTCGCCGTGACGTCGACGGGCCTCGCCCGAGAAGTGCAAGCCATCGACGACGCCCCCGGCGCCAAAGCGCCGAAGACCGCGCCTCACATCGACATCGCCACGCAGAACGAAGTGCCGAAAGATCAGCAGGCGGCGCCTTCGACGAATTCGAAGCCGAAGACGGGGGCGAATTCGCCGTCGTCATCGTCGGCGCGGCCGCAGCAGAATTCGCCGCCGACGCAGCCGATGCCGATGCCTGTGGCGCCGGCTGTCGTCGACGCCGATCATTCGTTTGTGATTTCGCTCGCCGATTCGAAGCCGGCGCCGCAGCAGTTGGCGCCGCTGCCGTCGCTGCCTGCGACGTCGGCGAAAGAGATGGCGGCGCATCCGCGCACGCAGGTGTTGGCGAAGAACGACAACATCGGCTGGTCGGGCAACGTCGGCGAAGACGCCGAGATGCTCGCCATCGCCAAGGCCATGGGCAACGCGCCCGGCCAGGGCAAGCGCACGTTGTTGATGGCCGCCATCGGCGTCGTCGTCGTCGCCATCGTCGCCGTCGCCGCCGCCGGCCCCGAGATCAAGGCGACCCTTGAGCGCGCGCTCAGCGATCAGCAGCAGGTCGTTGGCGTCGTGATCGTGAAGCTCCGTCCTGCTCCTGACGACGTCATTCTCGATGGGCGCAGCCGTGGCGCGGGCAACAAGAAGATCACCAACGTCGACATCAACCAGCCGCACCGCTTGATCGTGAAGCCCAAGGGCATGGACGCCATCGTCCAAGAGCTCACCAAAGCCGACTTCACGATGGCCGACGATGGCGCGCCGACGTTCGTGCTCGAGAAAGACTTCACGCCGAAGCCGCCAGACGCGGTCGAGCTGCCGACGTCACCGAAGTAGGCGCTGGTCAGCGCAGTCCGTCGACGAGGATCCAGACGCCCATGCCGATGAGGGCGAGGCCGCCGACGAACTCGGCGCCTTTGCCGA
>JANNAY010001495.1:0-3251 GCA_031384945.1 Deltaproteobacteria bacterium | reverse complement strand
GCAGGTGTCGCTTTCTTCGTTGTCGGCGGTCTGCTGGATCGTAGCTCTGTCAGATGGACTCAATTACCGCGTTGCTGACTTCTCCTGAGGCGTGGATCGCGTTGTTGACGTTGACCGCGATGGAGATCGTGCTCGGCATCGACAACGTCATCTTCATCTCGATCCTCGTCGGGCGCGTGGGGCCTGAGCAGCGCGAGCGGCTGCGCACCATCGGCCTGGTGGGCGCCCTCGTCACGCGTCTCTTGCTCTTGCTCTCGCTGAAGTGGCTGATGGGGCTGACAGCGCCGTTGTTCGCAGCAGCGGGCATCGAATTCACCGGTCGAAGCCTCATCTTGTTGGCCGGTGGTCTCTTTTTGATCGGCAAGTCGGTTCATGAAATTCACAACAAGCTCGAAGGCCCCGGCGAGACGGCTGAAGCAGAAGCGGACGCGAAAAAGGCGCGCGGCCAGTTCATCGCGCTGTTCGTGCAGATCATCATCGTCGACATCGTCTTCTCGCTCGACTCGGTGATCACCGCCGTCGGCATGGCCAACGACCTGCCGGTCATGATCGCGGCCATGGTGGTGTCGGTCGGCGTGATGTTGCTCGCCGCAGGTCCGATCGCCCGCTTCGTCGACCGCCACCCGACGGTCAAGATTCTCGCGCTGTCATTTCTCATCCTGATTGGTGTGTTGTTGGTCGCCGAAGGCCTCGGACAACATGTGTCCAAGGGATACGTCTACTTCGCCATGGCTTTTTCGCTCGGCGTCGAGCTGCTGAACCTTCGCTTCAAGAAGAAGTCGGTCGCGCCCCCGTCGTCGGCAGCGGCATCGTCGGCGGCAGTGGCGTCGACGGTGACGGCGATCGCCACTATCGTCTGAGACGTGGATCTCTCTCGCGCGCGCGCCGCACAAGAAGCCTGGGCCGCCGTGTCGGTCGACGAGCGGTGCCGGCTGTTGTCGTCGCTGCGCAAGAGCGTGCTGGCCCACGCCGAAGACCTCGCCGACGTCTTGTGTGACGAGCTCGGCAAGGTGCGCAACGAAGCCCTGATGCTCGACGTCGCGGTCGCGGCGATGACGCTGTCTGCGGCGGCGTCGACGGCGCCTGCTGCGTTGTCGTCGAGGGCGTTGCCGTCGTTCATTCCGGGTTTGCCGCGCAAAGCTGTCTCGTCGTGGAGGCCGCGCGGCCTGTGCGCGCTGTTGTCGCCGTGGAACTACCCGCTGGCCATTCCGATGGCGACGATGGCAGCGGCGCTGGCCGGTGGAAATGGTGTGGTGTGGAAACCGTCAGAGCACTGCCCCCGCTCGTCGAGGAAGCTGCTCGAGGTGTTGCACAAAGGCGGCCTGCCCCCGGATTTGATTTTTCATGTTGAAGGGGGCGCCGACGAAGGCGCCGCTGTCGTCGCTGCCGACGTCGACCACGTCACCTTCGTCGGATCCAGCGCCGTCGGACGCGTCGTCGCCGCGGCGTGCGGATCGCGTTTGCTGCCGTGCATCGTCGAAGGCGGCGGCAACGCCCCCGCCATCGTCCTCGACGACGCCGACGTCGACCGCGCCGCCCACGCCATCGTCTTTGGCGGCTTCGCCAACGGCGGCCAATCCTGCGTCGCCGTCGAACGCGTCTACGCGACGCCCGCTGTCTTCGATGTCTTGCTGGCAAAGACGCGGGCGCTGGCGTCGTCGCTGCGTCCGGCGGTCGACCTGTGTCGTGCCGTTCTCGTCGAGCGCGATGCGGCGTTGCTGCGCGAGGCCGAGCGCTTCGGCGCGTCGATGCACAACGGGGTTGTGGATGTCACCGGCGCCGCCACGACGCTGATCGACGACGAGTCGTTCGGTGCCGTCGTCGCGTTCGTCAAAGTCGGCTCTGCCGCCGAGGCGATCGTCGAGGCGAACCGGGTGCCGCAACAGCTCGCCGCCTACGTCTTCGGGGGCGCCGACGCGCGCATCGTCGCGTCGTCACTGCGCGCGCCGATGGTCGGCATCAACGACGTCATGATGCACTACGCGCTGCCGCAGGTGCCCTTCGGCGGCGTCGGCGCATCGGGCTTCGGCCGCACCCACGGCGTCGAGGGCCTGCGTGCGTTGTGCGTCGAGCAGGTGATCGTCGAGCCGACGTTGCCTGTGTTGTTGTCGAAAGAGCCGTGGTGGCCGCCGTACAACATCGACGCCGGCGGCTGGATCGGATTTCTCGATAAGACCCTGGCGCTGCTCGAACGCCTGCGACGACGCTGACGACGCTGACGACGCTGACGACGCTGGCGACGCTGAGGATGGCGCTACTTCGGCGTCTCGGTCTCGCGGGCGGTGCGCACCCATTCGTCTTTTTTGGCCCCTTCTTTGGCAGGGCCCTTGAGCTTCAACAGGATCTTCCACAACACGTAGCCGGGGGCCTTAGCCAGCACGAGCACGCTGCGGAAGCCGAGCCCCGACAGCTGCATGCCGCGCACGACATAGAGGCCGAGCAAGAACGCGGGCAACAGCGCGACGGCGTCGAGGGCGTCGATGACAAGGGCGCCAGCGTCGTAGGAGACGGAGACGACGCGGACGACGACGGCAGCGACGCCGGCGACGACCAACAACGCCACCGTCGACAGCGGCGGAATCAACAGGTCGAGGGCCAGGTCGAGCAGCATCGGGCTGCCGGTCTTGACGGCGTCACGCACGACGCCGGGCAGCACCTCGCGCTTGAGCTTCTTGCGCCCGTCTTCCCACCGGCGGCGCTGGCTCTCGCTGGCCTGGCCGCCGCTGACCATCTCGCCGAGCACGTGGGCGTCGACGACAGCGACGACGCGGACGCCGCCGCGGCCGAGGGCGAGGCCGTGCTCGACGTCTTCGACGAGCCCGTAGGCCTTGTGCGGAAATTTCTCGAGGCAGCCGCGGGTGAAGCACATGCCGTTGCCGCGCAGTCCGGCCGAGAGCTTGAGGCGCTCGCGGGCGTTGCTGCGCAGCGTGTGAAACATGGCCAGGGCGAGCGCCATCAGCTCGGTGCGCCACGAGGCGTCGACGTTGCGGACGCCATACTCAGCCTGCATCGCCAGCGCGCCTTCAGCGATTCTGGACGCGTACGAGAGCAGCAGGTTTTTGCTGACAATCGTATCGGCATCGACGACGACGACGGCATCAGCAGCGGTGTCGTTCAGCACCCAATGAAAGGCGTGTTCGAGGGCGTATCCTTTGCCACGCAAATCTTTGTTCTGTCGCTCGAGCACCGTGGCGCCGGCGGCGCGGGCCTTGTCGGCGGTGCTGTCGCTGCAGTTGTCGGCGACGACGACG
>JANNAY010001427.1:0-3160 GCA_031384945.1 Deltaproteobacteria bacterium | reverse complement strand
GACCACCTGATGGCGCTGTTCGACATCACCCGCACCGGCGTCGCCATCGCCACCGACTTCACGCCGCGCGTCGTCAGCTTCGACTCGCGCCTCGGCTACGACAGCAACCCCGTCGACGGCGTCCTCGATCTGCCGCTGGTCGACAAACCCGACGCCGACGAACTCGATGGCCTGCGCGTCGTTCGCGTCGGACTCGCCGTCGCCGCCCGCGTCGCCAACGACCGCAGCAGCGCCGCCTTCATGTTCGGCAAGAACGTCGACCCGCCCGGCAAGCGCGTCGTCGTCTCCGAAGGCAACGCCACCCTGCGCGCAGTCGGAGTGTTTCAATGACGCGACCGCGTTTCCCGCTTCGCGCGTATGCGCTGCCGCTCGTCTTCGGCCTTGTGATGATGCTCTCTGTCGTGCTGACGACGGTGCTCATCGGCATCGCGGGCTCGGTCAACATCGGCGAGTCGATGTTGCACCGCCGCCAAGCCTTTCACGCCGCCGAGGGCGTTTCATTGGCTGCGATGGAGCTCGCTGGACAAAAGCTGCGCACGCTGCCGGTGAAGCCCGACCTGCCGCCCAACGATCCGGGCTTCGCCGCCGCGATGGCCACGCTGCTGCGCGACAACGAGCTGCAGACGTCGGCCTTCATCAACGCCAACCGCTCGCTGGTCACGCCGGCCGGCTACGAAGTCGGCGAGATCACCGTCAGCGGCCTCGGCGTCGCCGCGCAGACGCAGCTCAACTCGGGCCCGTTCAACGGCATGCTGGCGCAGGTGCAGCCGCTCAACCTGAACGTCGCGGTGACCCGGGTGCACGACCGCAGCCCCGCCAGCCAATTTGTCACCGCGTCGATTCAGCGAGCCACTGTGTCGTTGTTTCAGTTCTACGTGTTCAGTGATGTGTATCTGGATCTCGATCCGGGTGGACCTGTGGTCACCAGTGGGCGCATCCACACCAACAGTGATTTTTGTGTCGCCGGTGAGCCGCGCATCAACACGGTGACAGCCGCGGGTCGCATTCTGATGTCGAACCGCGACGGGCAACAGTGCCGCCGCCGCGCTGGCGAGTCGAACGACATCCAGATCGCCACCGACGACGGCCTGCCGCCGGCGACAGCCCAGCTGACAAAGGATCACGAGTCGCCGGGCTGGGTCGCCTACGCGCAGAACACCTTTCACGGCCATGTGCTCGACAGCGCCCACAACGTCAGCCCGCTCAAGATGCCGATCAATGGCAAGCCGCGCGTGCAGGCGGGCTCGAACGTGCTGGCGCAAGAGCGCGTCGCCGTCGGCGGCGACCTCGCCGTGCCGATCCCAGACGCGAAAGAAGACAACACGACGAACATGCGCTTTCTCGTCGACCCGATGCTCACCGTCGAGCCGGCCGACGTGCAGCAACAGAAGTTCGCCTTTCAGGCCGACATCCGCATCATCGACGGCGTCTGGTACCTCAAGAAGCCGGACGCGCCGCTCGACATCGGCCAGCCCATCTGGTCCGACCACGCCGGCAGCGTCGCTACAGCTAGTTCACTGTATGTTGGAAATCAGTATGCTGATGTGAAGAATGCGCCAAAGGGTCAAGAAGACATTCGCACGTCAGAGTCTTGGGGACCGAGCGCGCCGCAGCGCTATTCTTATTACGGCATGCGCCGTGACGGCGCTGGCGCCTTCGCCGCCGACCGCACGAGCGCCTCGCCCCGCGCGGTCATTTCTTACGGCTTGCTGAAGAACACGGGCGACGCCGAGCACACCCTCGTGCCTGGCTTCTACAGCTCGACCGCGCCCACGACGCCGACGCTCGTTGCCGCCGCCAACATGGACCAGCTCTTGAAAGGGACCACGAGTGGCTTCAAAGACGGCTGGATCGAAGTGCGCAGCGAGAGCACGTCTGATCCGACGGCAGGCTCGGGCCAGACGAGCGACGAGAGCCAGCGCTCACGCATGCTGCCCATCAACTTCGATGTGCTCGCGTTTCTCGACGCGCTGAAGACGTGCGGTCCGGGCAAAGAGCTCGGCACCTACTTCGACCTTTGCGGCGGCACCCGCCACTTCAACGGCATCGTCTACATCGCTGTGACGTGGCCGGGCTCGATGGACGGCCTCGGCACCACCTTCGCAGCCACCAACTTCGCCAAGCTCTGGCCATTTCACGGCGATGGCGACGGCTTGGCCGACACCGTGGTGCCCGCCAATCTGTGCGTCGCCGAGTCGGCCACCGCCGTCGGCGTCACCAACGTCGCGGGCACGCCGACGCTGCCGCCTTGCGCGTCGACGAACCGCGCCAGCGGCAACTTTCCCAACATCGTTCGCGTCTTCAACGCCGCGCACATCAGCCCGCGCAGCGCCCTCAGCTACGGCGGCGTCGGGCTGCCGGCTGACTACATGCCCGCAGGTCTGACCATCGCCACCAACGTCAGCATCGTCGCCTCAGGCGACATCAACGTCGACACGACGCCCAGGCGGGCGGCGCTTGAGCCGCCGACGGCGACCGACCATTTCGTGCCGTTCTTGCTCGCCGGCGACCGCTTTCACCGCCACTCGGTGGCCTGGGACGACGCCGCCGCCAACTGGCGCCAGCTGATGAAGGACAACGGCCGCGTCGCCGCCGACACCATTCAGTTCATGGAGATTTTGGCCGGTTGGAACCCGACGCCCGTCGCCAAACCGGGCGGTCACGACCACAGCTCCGACGGCTTCGAAGACTTTCCACGATACAATGAAAACTGGGGTGCAGCGGGTAAAAAATCCACTACCTTCGGCAGCATCGTCGTCGGCTTCGCGTCGGTCTATGAACGCACCGGCGCCAACAACGGCGACGGCAATATCGCAGGCTTCACGACGTCGTTTCCCATCCGCGAAGAGGGCTTCGACTTTCACCTCGAAGACCCGGCCAACCAGCCGCCCGGCACGCCGCAGCTGTTGGCCCAGTCGATCGGGTTCTGGCAAACACGATAAACTGAGAGATCAGTGTTTGCCGCTGAGCTCTTCAGCAAGCGCCTTGGCGCCGTAGATCTTGTCGAGGGCCTCGAGGATCGCCGTCGTGTGCACGGCGATCGCGCGGTTGTTGGTCGGGTTGAAGCCGTACTCGCCACCGAGAGAGTCGATGTTGCCGTCGAAGATGAGGCCGACGACCTCGGCGTCTTTGTTGATGACGGGCGAGCCGCTGTTGCCGC
>JANNAY010001424.1:0-1805 GCA_031384945.1 Deltaproteobacteria bacterium | reverse complement strand
CCCCCCTTAGGTCGCCGTTGTCCAGCAGCGCGCGGGGCGCCACCGGCCTCGACCGCACCTACTTGCCGTTCACGAAGACGCCGTTGTGGCTGTCGAGGTCGTGCACGGTGACGCCGAGGTCGGTGACGATGAGTTTGGCGTGGCGGCGCGAGACGTTGGTGCTGTTGAGCACGACGTCGTTGCCGGGCAGGCGACCGAAGTAGGTCACCGGGTTCATGATCTTCAACGGCGAAAAGAGCGGGGCTTTGCTGCCCACCATCACGCGGTGCACCAGCACGTAGCCCGTGCCGCCTCCACCTGCTTCTCCGACGTTGCTGCTCGACACGGGGAGGATTCAAGCACAGCCGAACACATCGGCGCCAATGACTGTCCCGCCGGTGTGTGCGCATGGCGCAGGACGTCGACAGGAAAGCGCGGTGCTCGGCCGCCTGTCGCCTTGACCCGCGGCCGGTCGTCGAGGACGATTCGCGGCTTTCGTGCAGCAGAACGTAGGAGAGGCCCCATGAGCCAGGTCGTCGATCGTGAAAAAAGCGGCATCAAGATCGCCGCACCCGGCAAAGCCCTCAGCGCCGACGATGTCGCCTTCAACCTGCAAGACATCGCGCCGGCGATGACGGGCGCCGAGGCGCTGGCCGAGAGCAGCCGCTGTCTCATGTGCTTTGACGCGCCTTGCACGACCGCCTGTCCGACCCACATCGACGTGCCGGCGTTCATCAAGAAGATCCACAACGACAACCTGCGGGGCGCCGCCCGCGTCATCCTCGACGCCAACCCGATGGGGCACAGCTGCGCGCGCGCTTGCCCCGTCGAGGTCTTGTGCGAGGGCTCGTGCGTGATGCATGGGCAGGGCTCGGCCCCCATCCAGATCGCGCGCCTGCAGCGCCACGCCACCGACGCCCTGCTCGAGAAGGGCTTCGTATTGTTCACGCCAGCGAAGTCGACAGGCAAGAAGGTCGCCGTGTTGGGCGGCGGTCCCGCCGGGCTCTCGTGCGCGCAAGAGCTGCGGCGCCATGGCCACGACGTCACCATCTTTGAGTCGAAGCCGAAGCTCGGCGGCCTGAACACCTACGGCATCGCCCAGTACAAGCTGACGCCCGAGACCGCCCTCGCCGAAGCCGACAGCATCGTGAAGCTCGGCGTGCAGGTGAAGACCGGCGTCGTCGTTGGCAAAGACGAATTCGCCAGCCTCGTCACCGCCTACGACGCCGTCTTCGTCGGCTTCGGCCTCGGCGCCACCAACCACCTCGGCCTCGCTGGCGAGGGCGCCGACGGCGTCATCGACGCCCTCACCTTCATCGAACACTTGAAAGAGAAGCCCTACGGCACCTACGCCATGCCCGACCACGTGCTCGTCATCGGCGCCGGCAACACCGCCGTCGACGCCGCCACGCAGGCGCGTCGCCTCGGCGCCAAGAGCGTCTCGTTCGTCTACCGCCGCGGCCCCGACGACGTCTCCGCCTACGCCTACGAGATGGAGCTCGCGCGCAACGATGGTTGTGCGTTTCACTTCTGGTCGACGCCGACGTCGATCGTCGTCGACGGCGGCAAGGTGAAGGCGCTCGTGGTCAAGGGTCCTGACGGCGAAAAGACCTTCCCCGCGGGATTGATCATCAAGGCCATCGGGCAAGAGAAGCGCGTCGACGCCATCAAGTCTTTCGGCTTGAACGTCGACGACAAAGGTCGGTTGGTCGTCGACGCCCACAACCAGACGTCGAACGCCAAGGTCTGGGCCGGCGGCGACTGCGTCAACGGCGGCAAAGAGATCGTCAACGCCGCCGCCGACGGCAAACGCGCTGCCCTCGCCA
>JANNAY010001489.1:0-4118 GCA_031384945.1 Deltaproteobacteria bacterium | reverse complement strand
CGTCGTCGTCGTCGCCGTCATCGGCGCGGCCGCGGGCTTCTACCTCGTGAACAACATCTCGAGCGAAGCCGCGCGCTCGATGCTCGCCGTCAACGCCGGCGTCGTGGTCGCCCTCGCCGTCACCGTCTACGTCTTGCTGGGCCCCACGGTGAAGCGCATCGACGACATGGTCGAGGCGCTGCGCGCCCTGGCCCGCGGCGAAAAGCACGCCCGCGTCGACGCCGCCGAATTCGCCGGCCTCGCCGACGTCGCCCGCGCCGTCAACGAAGTCGCCGCCTCGCTCTGCGAGAACGACGATCCGAATTTGGGTCCGGTGCAGAAGCGCGTGCGCGAGAAGCCACAAGAGACGCACAAGGTTCGCAAGTCGAAGAGCGACCCCGGCTCGAACGGCGACGTGGTGAAGAGCCCGAGCGAGACGTCGGCCGAGATTGGCGAGGTGCGCGTGCGCAAAAAAGACGCACCCGCCCTCGAGCAGCAAGCGAGGCTCGAGAAGCAAGAGAAGCGCGAGCGGTCGCAGAAGAACGAGCGCCCCGCCCTGATCGCTGGCGAAGATGTCTCTGAGCCGCGTCCGCGCAAGAAAGCCGAGCCGCTGCCCGAGGCGAAGCCCGCGTCCGAGAAGCCGGCGCCGGCGCCCGAGCCTGAGCCGTCGACGACCGCCGCCGACGTGGCCGCTGTCGCTGTCGACGACAAACCCGCCGCCCGCGTCGAAGACGAAGAAGAAGAAGAAGACGACGACGACGGCAACGACACCGTCATCGAAGCCGCCGAACCGCAGCTGCCGTCGCGGCTCGAGCTGCAGGCGCTGTTCTCTGAATTCGTCAAAGAGAAGAAAGCCGCCGGCCACGACGACGTCGACGTCGACTTCGACGCCTTTCAAGAGACGATCCTCGGCGAGTGCGAGCGCTTGTTGGCCGAGCACGGCTGCAAGGGCGTCCGCTTCGAGGTCGCCGTCGGCGAGGGCGACGTCTCTTTGCGTCCCCGTTTGTTGCGCTGAGCTTCGACGGATAAGCGGTTGGTATGCCCGAGTCTCCTGAAGGCGCGCCTCTTGTTCCCGCGGTTCGCGATCCGCAGTCGAAGGCGCATCACATCGATGCCTGCCTGACCCCCGAGGTCGAATACAAAAAGTCGGCGGGCTGGGACCGCTACGACTTCGAAAACCAGGCGCTGCCCGAGGTGTCGCTCGAGGGCATCGACCTCGCCACGACCTTGGTCGGCAAGACGATGGCGGCGCCGCTGATGATCGCGCCGATGACCGGGGGCATCGAGCGCGCGCACGTGCTCAACCTGCGGCTCGCCTCGGCGGCGCAGCACTTCGGCCTCGCCATGGGCGTCGGATCGCAGCGGGTCGGCATCGAGAGCGACGAGCGGGCCGCGTTCTTCAAGGTGCGGTCGGTGGCGCCAACCATCCCGCTGTTCGCCAACTTCGGCGTCGGACAGCTCGCCAAGGGCTGGGGCGTCGACGAGGCGCGCAAAGCCGTCGCCATGATCGAGGCCGACGCGGTCTACCTGCACATGAATCCCATCCAAGAGGCGGCCCAGGGCGGCGACGTCGACTTTCGCGGCCTGGCGAAGCACATCGCGGCGCTGTGCACGGCGCTGCAGAAAGACGGCGTGCCCGTCTTCGCCCGCGAGGTCGGCTTCGGCGTCAGCGCCGCCGCCGCCCGCGCCCTCATCGACGCCGGGGTCAGCGGCATCGACGTCGCCGGCGCCGGCGGCACGTCGTGGGCGAAGGTCGAGGGCATCTGCGCCAAGACCGAACGTCGGCGCAAGATGGGCATGGCCTTCGGCGAGTGGGGCATCCCGACGGCCGAGGCGATTCGCCAGGTGCGGTCGGTGTCGTCGACCATCCCGGTGGTCGCGACGGGCGGGCTGCGCTCGGGCCTCGACCTCGCCAAGGCCCTCGCCCTCGGCGCCAACGTCGGCGCCATGGCCCGTCCGTTTCTCGTCGCCGCCGACGCTGGCGAAGACGCGCTGGCCGGCTTCGTTCAAGACACCCTGATCGAGCTGCGCATCGCCATGTTCGGGATCGGTGCGCCGAACCTGCAGTCCCTGCGGGGCACCCCCTTCCTGCGTGAGACACATCACGAGACAGCCCGGTCCACCCGTCCGGGGTGATGGGCGCCGGGTGGTGAGACATCTCACAGCCCGCTCGGGGTGTCTGGCCGGCGCTGGCGATCACCGCTGCCCAGCGCGCCCGGTTGATTTCGTCCCAAGTAAATGAAAAGACAGCGAAATTTGGAAGCGGAACAGACCCGCTCCCATTGACGTCGTCAGGGGCGCCGGACCGTTCCGTTTCGCGAAAGATGAACGAAATCAAGAGTTTGGCTGCGAGACACCCATCCGGCCGTGGTGGGGTGATCGCTGCAGCCCCGCGGCGACAGTTACTCGCCTCGGGTGCTGCATGAGGCCTGTCGTCTAAGGGCCTGAAAAAACGGCGTCTTTCAGTTTCGCATGGCCAAAAATTCGGAACATGGCTCCACGTGGTTCACAGTGGCGCCCATGAGACGACTTCAGCTCCAGATGTCCCCCTTGGATGTGTCTCAGTCACGTGTCTCTTCCTTGCGAGACACCTGGCCTGCCCGCACACTGAGACACATGAACGCCAACACCTCTCACATCTGTCTCGCCCGGCTGGCCGCGGTGGTGTCGGTGGGTTTGATGGTCAGCGGTTCTGGTTGCGCCCTGCCGGCCATCGAAGGCGTGTTCGACGACCGCGACTTCGCTGTTTTCGACAACACCCCCGAAGCCCGCGGCCAGGTCGGCGACGAAGTGCTGCTGGTGTTCGCCGACATCGACGAAGCGAACGAGACGATGCGCACCGTCAGCATCGACCTCAAAGCCATCGATACCCTCGAGACAGGCGTCGACCTCGACGCTGGCGACGACTCGTACGGCGATCTGCGCCCCAGCATCGACGTCGTCGAAGGCACGCTGGTCACGCAAGAGATCGAAGGCAGCGGCACCCTGCGCAGCGTCGACGTCGACACCGCCAAGGGCGCCGTCTCGACCGGCGGCAGCGTCCTGCTCGACGAAAACAGCGGCGGCACCATCGCCGGCAGCTTCCGCGTCGACCTCAGCGACGGCGGCTACCTCGAAGGCGCGTTCCGCTCGGTCCAATGACTCTCGTCGGCGACGACGAAGCGCTGTAAGGGCACCTCAACGAGGTGCCCTTTGTCTTTGGCGTTGTTGTTTCCGGGTCAGGGTTCGCAGGCGGTCGGCATGGGCAAAGACCTGATTGCGTCGTCGCCCGCGGCCAAAGCTGTCTTCGACGAAGCCGACGACGCCCTCGGCTTTGCGCTCTCGCAGCTCATCCTCGAAGGACCGGCTGACGAGCTCAAGCGCACCGCCAACACGCAGCCGGCCATCGTGACCATGTCGATCGCCGCTTACCGCGCGCTCGACGAGCAGGGCGCCTTCAGCAAGGTGAAGCCCGCCTTTGCCGCCGGCCACTCGCTCGGCGAATACGCCGCCCTCGTCGCCGCCGGCGCCTTGTCGTTCCGCGACGCCGTCGTGGCCGTGCGCGCGCGCGGCACCTTCATGCAAGAGGCGGTTCCTGAAGGGCAGGGCGCGATGGCCGCCGTGCTCGGCCTCGACGCCGACAGCATCGCCGCCGTCGTCGCCGCGACGTCGACAGAAGACGCGTACGTCGCCTGCGCCAACTTCAACGGACCCGACCAGACCGTCATCGCCGGCACCGTCAAAGGCGTCGAAGCCGCTGGCGTCGCGCTCAAGGCCAAAGGCGCCAAGCGGGTGATGCCGTTGCCGGTGTCGGCGCCGTTTCACTGCGCGTTGATGGCGCCGGTGAAGCCCCGCCTCGACGAGGTCTTGTCGAAGATCGCGTTTCAGACGCTGGCGTTTCCCGTCGTCTCCAACGTCGAAGCCGCTGCCAACGTCGACGGCGGCCGCGTGAAGGGCTTGTTGCTCGAGCAGGTGACCGCCCCGGTGCGTTTCACCGAGATCACGCAGCTCTTCGTCAAGAACGACGTCGACACCTTCGTCGAGGTCGGCCCCGGCAAGGCCTTGATCGGCATGGTCAAGCGCGCCGCCGGGCTCAAAGAGGGCGCGAGGCTGATGAACGTCGACGATCCGAAGTCACTCGACGTCGTGGTCGCCGCGCT
>JANNAY010001324.1:0-7479 GCA_031384945.1 Deltaproteobacteria bacterium | reverse complement strand
GCCGCCAGCGCGCCGTAGCGGCCGCGCGGCGCGTCGACGCTGGCGAGCACTTTGTTGCCTTCGCCATCGCGCACGACCCACGTGAAGGGATCAAGCACCACATCGACCTGCGCGTCGGCCCCGGCCAGGTGCACCTCAGTCGGTAGCGGCTCGGCGGGGCAGGCGATGAAGCCCGCCACGGTGCAGCTGACGACGAGAAATGAGAAAAACAGACTGGTTGGATGCAACATTTCTCGACCCTCTTACCGGCCCGCGCGGCGGTGCTCCACGGTTTCTTGCAGCACAGCGCGTTGGCGGGGGCAGCGTTACGCCCGCGGCGCGAGATGCAACGCGGGGCCGGCTTCCTGTTTCGCGCGCGCCCGCGCACGCGCTCGCAGACCGCCCAGGCGCGGGTCGTTGGCGCTCGGGCCGCGGCCACCGCTGTCGTCGTTGAGCAGTTGGGCCGGCCACATCTTGGTTGGCCTGCGGCCGGCAAGAACTGCGGGCGGGCATGGCATCGTCGCTCGCGATCGAAGATGTGCCCGACGAACATTCGGGGCCGTGTCGTCGTTCGGGCAGTTCGAGCAGACGAAAGAACTCGCGCGCGCTTCGTCGCCGGCCGCAGGCCAACCCAAAATCTGGCCGGTCCAACCTGTTCGACGACGACAACGTTGGCCGTGGCCGGAGCGCCATGCTGCCGTCAGGGATGCAAGACGATCTTGCCCGTCATGCGGCCGCCCTGCGAGAGCTGGTGCGCTTTCTCAGCATCGGCGAGGGGCAAGCGCTCAGCGATGTTCACCTTCACCTGACCTTTGGCGATGGCATCGACGAGGGCGGCCAGCCGCGGCGTCGTCGAGCGACCGAGCACCATGCGCGACGTGAACGGCGGCACGATGAAGTTGAGCTGTGACGCAAAGGTGTCGCCGGCGACGATGACGTGGCGACCGCCGGGCTGCAGCAGCGAGCGACAGACAGCGCCGCTGTAGCCGCCGACGCAGTCGACGATGACTTGAAAGGGTGCGTGTGCTTTGGCCGCGGCGAGGGGGTCGCTTGCGCCGTAGTCGACGACGACGTTGGCGCCGAGGCCTTCGACGAGGGCGACGTTTTTGCCGCTGCAGACGCCAACGACGAACGCGTCTTTGACGTGTCGCGCGATCTGCACGCAGAGCTGGCCGACGCCGCCAGAGGCACCGAGGATCAAGACCTTCTGGCCGGCTTGCAGCTTGCCGATCTCGATGAGCGACATCCAGGCGGTGACGCCGATGACGGGCAGGGCGCCAGCGACGTCGAGGTCGAAGCCCGGTGGCAAGACGGCCACCTGGCCCTCACGTACGTAGACGGTGTCGGCGTAGCTGCCGCGCTGTCCCTTCGAGAAGTCGGTGCCGCCGACGACGGCGTCGCCGACCTTGACCTGCGTGACCTTCGCGCCGACGGCGTCGACGACGCCGGCGAAGTCGACGCCGACGACGATGGGGGCCGGTGGTCCGATCAGGCGGGCGGCGAAGCGCAGCGGACCCTGCGACCGCATCTTCCAATCCACCGGGTTCACGCCGATGGCTTTGACGACGACGCGCAGCTCGTTCGGCGCCGGCTCGCGCGTCGGCAGCTCGATCATCTCGAGGGGCGTGCCGGCCTTCCACGTGCGCTGACCCATGACCTTCATGCGTGTCGTCTATGCCATCGTCGTCGCGTGCTGAACGGCTGGATCGTCAAAGTGCGCGTCGTCGTCGTCGTCGCCGCCCTCGTCGTCGGCGTGGTCTTGCCCATCGCCGCCGCTGCCATCGGCGAAGACACGCTGCCGACGACGTTGTTGGTGCTCTTGCCCACGCGCTGCTGGTGGGCCACCGCCGTCGTCTGCGCCGTCGCCGTCGTCGTCTGCGCCTTTCGCTACTCACGCTTCTTCGCCTTGTTGCCGCCGTGCGCCGTGCTGTGGGCGACGTGGACGGGCGTGATGGTCAGAGACACCGGCGTCGTCGGTCCGCGCATCGCCAGTTGGAACCTCGCCAAAGGGCAAATCGGTTCGCGCCAACAGCTGCTCGACGGGCTGCGCTCGTTCGACGCCGACGTCGTCTGCGTCAGCGAAGCCGGCGTCTACGACTGGCTGCCGCAGTTCGACGTCGATGGCATCGCGCGCGAGCTCGGCATGACGGCGTCGGGCACGGGTGAGACGCGGGCGTTGTCGCGCTTGCCGGTGCTCGCTTTCGAAGAAGTTCCTTTGCCGCCTGGCCCTGCGCGCCGTCCCCTCGTCGTCGTCGACATCGAGAAAGCCGGACAGCGCTACCGCATCGGCTGTCTGCACCTGATGCCGCGCTTGTTGTTCGTCCACGACAGCGTCGACCGCGGCGCGGCGCGCACCGGCTCGTGGTCGGCGATCGCCGCGGGGTCGCGGTCGCAAGGGCGCACGCTGCACGATGTGCTCGTGAGCGAGGGCGACGTCGACCTGGTGATGGGCGATTGGAACAACCAGCCTTGGGGCCGCATCGTCGGCGGCGTCAAAGCCGCCGGCTACGTCGACGTCTTCGGCGGCAGCGGCGACGTCACCTTCGGCGACGGCCTCATCGCCAAGCGCATCGATCTCGCCCTTGTGCGCGACGCGCTGTGGGTGAGCGAGGCGTCGATCCGCGACGTCGCTGGCAGCGACCACAAGGCGTTGGTCGTCAACATCGGACCGTGGCGCGGCCGCTAGCCAACGCGACGCCGACGGCCGAACAGGTGCGACACGCTCCCATCCGCCACTTCGCTGAGGACGGATCGAAGGTGCGAACCGAAATTCGCAATTGTAGACAACAGGGCGCTGCAACGGCTTCGGACCAGCGCAACTTGAGGAGATGCCGTGAACATTCGCTCCAACAACAACGCTGCTGCTGACGCTGCCCGCCGCGCCCGCGAGGCCGAGCGCCAACGCGAGATCGAACGGCAGCGCGAGGCGGCGAAGAAGGCGGCGGCCGAGGCGGCGCAGAAGGCCGCGCAGCAGGCCGCGCAAAAGGCCGAGCAGCAGGCGCAGAACGCGGCGCAACAGGCGCAACAGCAGAACGCGGCGCGGCAGGTGTTCGCGCAGAGCGCTTGCCACGCCGAAGACCCGCGGCGCTTGTCGTCGGCGCCGACCACCAGCGCGCGCCGCGGCATCAGCGATGAGAGCGCGGTCGCCAACGGCACCAAGAAGATCAACGACGCGGCCGCGAAGGTCAGCGCTGCAGGCTCCGACGACGACACGCGCGCCGCCGCCCAGGACGCCGCCAAAGCCGTGAAAGACGCCGTCAGCGCGGCGCGCACGCCCGAAGCGAAGAAGCAGATCCTCGAGAACACCCAGGGCGCGCTCGAGAGCATCGGCAAAGGCCTCGACAAGCTCAGCGGCGACGAAACCAAGAAAGCAGTGGCCGACCTCGCCGACGCCGCCGAGTCCGCCGGCCCCGCGGCTGCCTCTGCGCTCGCCGCGCCGTTGGCCAAAGCGATGCCCGCCCTCGTCGCTGGGCACGGCGACAACAAGGGCGAATTTCTCGACGGCCTCGAGAGCGCCGCCAAAGACGGACACGGCGCGCTGCTCGGCGCGGCCATGACGCGCGAGCTGGGCGCCGTCGACAAAGGCCTCGCCGACGACGTGGGCGGCGCGGTGGCCAAAGGCATCGACGGCGCAAAGGCGGCGTTTGACGACGCTGCCAAAGGCGCCCGCGGCAAAGACGCCGAGCTCGCCGCGGTCGCCTCGCAGTGGGGCTCGACGCTCACGCCCGAGCAGGTGAAGGGCGGCACCGACGCGTTTCACGCCGACCACAGCGAGTACGCGACGCGCGACGAAACGGCCGCGAACCTCGCGAAGACGTTGGCCGGCGCTGGCTACGCCGACAGCAGCGGCGCCTCTGGCGACCTCGGCGACAAGGCGCGCAGCGCGCTCGAGAGCGTGCCGGCCCTGGCGCGCACCGACGTCGGCGCCCGCGTCGTCGGCGATGCGCTGACCAAAGAAGGACGCGGCGAAGCCACCTTCCTGCAAGCAGCAGGACGCGTCGCCGGCCGCGACGACCCGTCTTCCAAGAGCGCTGGCGCCGCCGAATTCGCCGATGGTATGCAGCGCGCGATCTTGACGACGCAGTCTGAGTCGCTGTCGCGCGGCGACACCCGCGGCCTCGTCAACGCGCTGCGCGGCGCCGCCAACGTCCTGCCCGACAACGCGTCGAAGATGGACTTCAACACCTTCGCCGCCGACATCGAGAAAGACACGCCCGGCAAGCGCCCCGACGAGATCGCGCTCGCCATCGCCTCGTCGGCGCGCTCGATCGCCGGCGGCGTCAGCGACCACAAGACCGCCGACATCGACGACGTCGACAGCTTGTCGGCAAAGACCGGCTTCCAGGTCTTCGGCGCCTCGCTCGGCGCCGTCGCCCTCGGCCAATCCGTCGCCAGCTTCAAAGACGGCGTCAGCGCCCGAGAAGCCGTCGGCGCCGTCGTCAACGCCGCCGGCCTCGGCAGCAGCGTCGCTGGCATCGCCCTCGCAGAAGGCGCGCCGAAGCTCTTGAGCAAAGGCTTGCCGATCGCCGGCTACGCGCTGTCGGCGTTCGACACCGTCAGCGCCATCAAGAAGGGCGACGAGCTCGGCGCCGTCGCCGCCGCCGCGCCCCTCGCCGGTGCTGCTGCCGGCGCTGCCATCGGCGCCCTCAGCGGCTCGGTCGCCCCCGGCGTCGGCACCGCCATCGGCGGCGCCGTCGGCGCCCTCGTCGGACTCGGCATCGGCGTCGGCCGCAAGATCTTCGAAGACTCTCCCGACGAGAAGCTCGAGCAGTCGACACAGTCGTTCTTGAAGGGCGCGCTGCAGGCCGGCGGCATGAGCGCCGAGCAAGCCGAGAAGGCCAGCTACCGCTTGCGCGACGTCAACTCTGACTTCTTCGGCGCCGGCAACTCGTTCGCCGCCGTCGCTGCCAAGACCGGACAGAGCCCGCAGCAGGTGCTCGCCAAGGTGGCCAACCTCGACGACGATCGCCTGCACGACTTCGTGAAGAAGAGCCTCGACATCAACGACAACGGCGACGACGTCCGCGAGGCCGAGAAGCGCGTCAGCGAAGGCAAGGCTGCAGCGTCGTCGATCCCGGCGTTCCGCCTCGACGACGGCGGCGTCAACGCGCTGGTCTCGCTCTACCTCTCGCTCTGACGTCTGACGCTCTGACGCTCTGACGCTCTGACCTCTGCCTTTGCTGGCACGGTGGCGCGCGCTACGTGAGCGCCATGTTGTTTGGCGTCGCCAAGGCCGTCGTCTCCGCGTTCTCCGACGACGGCATCCGCTCACTCGGGCGTCTGGCGTTCTCGCGCACGGCGCGTGAGCTCGCTGCTGCGTGCGCCGACCCGCGCGCGACGCAACAACGACGGCTGCTCGAGATCGTGCAGCGCAACGCCAACACCGCGCGCGGCAAAGAGCTCGGCTTCGCATCGATCACGACGCTCGCCGAGTGGCAGAAGCGCGTGCCGCTCGTCGACTGGGACGACACAGCCCCCTACGTCGACCGCATGATCGCCGGCGAGCAGAACGTGCTCGTCGACGAAGACCCCATCTACTTCGCGACGACGTCGGGCACGACGGGCCGCCGCAAGCTCATCCCGGTGACGTCGGCGTTCGTCGCCGAGTGCCGCGTCGCCAACCGCGTGCTCTACCGCTCGATGCTGCAGGCGATGCCCGGCATCGTGCGGGGCAAGCGCCTGAACCTGCGCTCGCCAAAGACCGAGAAGATCGCCGACGGAAAAGAAGCCGGGAGCATCACCGTCGCCCTCGGCGGCTTCGACGGCGACAACGCTTTCGACGCCGTCCCCTCTGCCGTCTTCGCCGTCGCCGACTTCGCCGACCGCTACTTTTTGGCGCTGCGCGCGGGGCTGCAAGAAGACATCACGGTCTGCTCGGCGATCAACCCGTCGACGTTGCACTTGTTTGGCGAGACCCTCGCCCACCGCGCCGAAGAGCTGGCGGCCTCGCTCGAATCCGGCTCAGTCACGCAATCTGTCGACGTCAACTGGAAGAAAGATGCAGCTGCGGCGCGGCGCGTGCGCGACAGCGCGATGCAGCACGGCAAGGCGCGCATGCGCGATGTCTTTCCGAATTTGCGTGGCCTGGTGACGTGGAAGGGGGGCGCGTCGTCGTGGTGGCTGTCGCGGCTCACCGAGAGCTACGGCGAGTTGCCCACCCTCGACTACGGCTACGCCGCCAGCGAGGGCTGCTTCGGCGCGCCGCTGTCGTCGTCAGATGCTTCGTCGCTGCTGCTGCCGCACGGCCACGTGATCGAGTTGATCCCTGAAGACGCCGATGGCAATGCGCGCGACGCGATCTTTCTCGACGAGGCTGTGGTCGGCGCCCGCTACGCCGTGGTGGTGACGACATCGGCGGGCCTCTACCGCTACCGCATGCACGACGTCGTCGAGATCACAGGCAAAGAGGGCAACGCGCCCCTCGCCGTCTTTCGCCACAAAGCAGGCACGATGGTCTCGCTCACCGGCGAAAAAATCGGCGAGGCACACGTCGCCAGAGCCCTCGAAGACGTCGGATTCACCGGCGCTGGCGTCGTGCTCGCCCCCTTCTTCGACCCCAAACAAGGCGACGTCCCTGGCTACGTCGCCGCCGTCGAAGGCGCCCTCAACGCCGCAGAATTCGACGCTGCGCTGTGTCGCGCCAACGAAGAGTACGAGGCGAAGCGCAAGAGCCTGCGCCTCGCCCCCGTCGTCGTCACCGCCGTCGCCGCCGGATCCTTCGTCGCCGCCCGCAAACGCAAAGTCGACGCCGGCGCCCCCGACGCCCACGTGAAGGTGCCCGTCCTCTCGCGCGACGGCGCCGCGCTGCGCGACCTCGGCGTTGCTGACGACATCGCACGGTGCCTGCGATGACGAAGCAGACGACGACGACAGCGACGACAGCGACGGCGGCAGCGCGGGCGGTGTCCTTCGATCTCGATGGCACGCTGTACGAGCTGCCGCCGACGAAGACGCGCATGTTGCTGGCGTGTTTTCCACGCTGGCGCACGCTGCGGGTCGGGCGGGCGGTGCGCGAAGAGCTGCGCGGTCGTGAGTTCAAAGACGGCGCGGCGCTGCTCGACGAAGAAGCCCGCATCGCCGCCGAGCGGTTGGAGTCGGATGCGACGACGACGAAAGCGATGCTGCACGAGCTGTTCAACGTGCGGCTCGCGCGCGTGATCAAGAAGACCGGCGCGCGCGCGGGGGTGCGCGCGCTCTTGCAGCAGCTCGTCGACGACGGCGTCAAGATCGCCGTCATCTCCGATCGCGGACACGTCCAGCAAAAGCTGCAGGCCCTCGGGCTGCACGACCTGCCGTGGCGCGCGCTGGTGTCGGCCGACGACGAAGGCGTGTTGAAGCCCTCGCCCGCATTGTTTCAGCGCGCCGCCGACCGCTGCGGCGTCGAGGTTGGCGACCTCGTCCACGTCGGCGACCGCGACGACGCCGACGGCGCCGGCGCCCGCGCCGCCGGCTGCGGCTTCGTCTTCGTCAACGCCGCGGGCCCGATTCACGCAGCGGGCT
>JANNAY010001252.1:0-2307 GCA_031384945.1 Deltaproteobacteria bacterium | reverse complement strand
GAGCACGCGATGTCGCTTCTTCTTGGCATGAGCGGGGCGGCGATGTGTGCGGCGTTTGCCTCGGCGCAACATCGAGACCCGCGGCTGTGACCCAGAGCGGACGACTCGCGTCGACGAGATCGATGTCGCGACGATACCAGCGTGCTGATCGTCGACGACGATGACGATGTCGCGAGCTCGTGGCTCTGTCGCTGGAGCGCTGTGGCCTTTGACGGTGTTGACGAAGACGTCGGCGCCGCCCTTCTTGATGTTGGCTTCATCGTCGCCGCGGCCGGCACCGACGACGCGCACGTCCTTCGCCTTTGCGAGCCGGACGGCGAAGTGGCCGACGCCGCCCAGCGCCGAGCACGAGCACGGGCTGGCCCGGCTTCAGATCGACGCCGCCTTGAATGAGGCCCTGCCACGCGGTGAGCGCGGCGAGAGGAACCGCCGCGGCGTGGGCATGATCGAGCGCGGCTTCTTCACCACGTTCGCTGCGCGGCGACGAGGTATTCGGCGTAGGCGCCGGGCAGATCGGTCTTTCCGAAGACCTCATCGCCGACGGCGACGACCTTGACGCTGGCGCCGACGCTCTCGACGACGCCGGAGAAGTCGAGGCCCGGGCCCCACGGGAAGACCAGCGGGACGGGGTTCACGGCGTTCGCGTAGACGCCGACGAGGACCTCGTCGGCGACGGCGCTGGGCGGGGGATGTCGTCGATGTGGAACTCGCTCGGTGCGCCGTAGCTCTTGATGCGAATGGCCTTCCTGTTCGTCATGCGTTCCTCCTGCGTGTCTGGTTGTTGTTGGCTTGGGACAAGTTCAGCGCGACGAGGGCTCAGGTCGCGGATGTCGTGGTCGTGAGAGCTCGGTCCCGCACGCGCCGCCACAGCGGGCGCAGGGGAGCGATGGCCGTCGACGCGCGCGCCCAGCTCATCGCGGCATCACGTGCCTCGACCAGCGTCGTCGCGGCCGCCGGTCGCGTCGCGCGACCTTCTGCGAGCGGCAGAGAGAGGTCGGCGAAGCTGGCTTTGTAGACGTCGGCGCCTTTGCCGAGGTCGACGATGTCTTTGCCGGCGGCGGCAGCGGCTCCGGCGACAGCGAGCAGCAAGAGCGCACCGGGCGAGTGCCGCGCGTGGGCGTGGTCGTAGACCGGAAACCACCAGTGCCAGACCTGCGCGGAGCACATGCCGAAGTGCGCCGCGACGAGCTGGTCGCCAGCGTAGAGGGCCGATAGCCGACCTGCGAGTGAAGGCGTCTCGGTGCGCACGAGCAGCTGCACCAGCCACCGCGTCCACGACGGAGCGAAGACGTCGGCGACGCCGGTGCGCCGGCACTGCTCAGACTTGAGCGCCAGCACGCGGGCCAGCACGGGGTCGTCGACGTCGCTGACGGCGTGGGCGACGAAGCGCAGCGGCCCCACCTCGCGGGCGAGCTTGCGCGCCTTGCGATCAAGCTCTGACACACGCCGGCCGCGGCCCTCTTTCCACGCTGCGAAGCCGCGCCGCAGATCGATCGCTGGCGACGCCGCCGCCGTGGAATTCGGTGGCGCCTGCGTCGCTTCAAGGTGATCAAATTGCCACCACGCGAGCCGCGCGCCGCGCAGCAAGTCAGGCCACTGCCACTGCGCTGTCGGCGCGCTGATCACGCCGTGGTGATCCGACAAAGGCCCTCCCACCGGACGCGCCATGCCGAAGCGCGACTCGTAGGGAAAGAAGCCGACGACGACGTTCTCGCGCTCGAGGACGGCGACGCGCACGTCGTCGCGGACGGTGGCGACGGCGGCGGTGAAGCCGAAGGAGAAGTACGGGCTCTGCAGCGACGGGTTGCCGTCTTGCAAGAGACCCCACCGCTTGCGCAGGCCTTCGTCGAAGTCGGCGGGCGCAACGACGGTGACGCGCAGGCCGTCACCCGCGGTGCGACGACTGAGCCTGCGCCGCACAACGCGTGAGAGGTCAATGAGCCCAGGCAGCGGGTCTGTCCAACAGAGGTCTTCGTTGACGTCGGCGGTGGCGACGTCGCGCAACCAGCCTCCGACGGAGAGCTCGCCGGCGGCGCGGTGCTCTGGAAAGGCGCGCAGATCGTCTCGCGTCGTGATCCAGCGAGTGCCGGTGCGGGCGACGCCGACGGCGCCGCCGCTGCCGGTGCCGGTGCAGTCGTCGTAGACGAGGGCGGGCAACGACATGCCGGCGACGCTGGCGACGTGGTGCCAGAGGTTGAAGCGCGGGTTGATCTCGAGCAGGTAGAGCCTGCCGTCGAGCGCACGCTTGAAGTCCATCTTCAAGACGCCTGCGAAGCCGAGGGTCGCGACGATGTTGCGGCCGGCGGC
>JANNAY010001243.1:0-7238 GCA_031384945.1 Deltaproteobacteria bacterium | reverse complement strand
TTCGTCGATCAGCTTCACGCGCCGGGTCACTGGGTCTTGGTGAATCACATCGAAGAACGCGCTCAGGCGATCGACATCGTGAAAGGTCCGCGCGAGCGTGGCGGCGAGGTCGAAGCGAAAGCCATCGACGTGCATCTCTTCGGCCCAGTAGCGCAGCGAGTCCATGTAGAGCTGCAACACGTTGGCGTTGAGTGGATTGAATGTGTTGCCCGTACCCGTATAATCAAAGTAGTGTTGTTCGTCACCGTCTACGAGGCGATAGTAGCTACGGTTGTCGATACCCTTGAATGACAGCGTCGGCCCCATGTGGTTGCCCTCGGCGCTGTGGTTGTAGACGACGTCGAGAATGACCTCGATGCCGGCTGCGTGCAGCGACTTCACCATCTGCTTGAACTCGTGCACCTGCCGCCCCGGCGTCGTCGTCGCCGCGTAGCCACGGTGGGGGGCGAAGAAGCCGAGCGTGTTGTAACCCCAGTGGTTCTTGAGACCGCGCTCGACGAGGTGGGCGTCGTGCACGAAGTGGTGCACGGGCAAGAGTTCGACCGCGGTGACGCCGAGGTTCTTCAGGTAGTCGAGGGACACGGGGTGGGCGAGGCCGGCATAGGTGCCGCGCAGCTCGTCGGGCAACTCGGGCAAGCGCTGGGTGAAACCCTTGACGTGCAGCTCATAGATCACGGTCTCGTGCCACGGAATGTCGAGGCGGTGATCGCTGCCCCAGTCGAAGAACGGCGAGGTCACGATCGACTTCGGCACGAACGGCGCGCTGTCCTTTTCGTTGCGCGCGTTGGGATCGCCGCCAAAGGGGTACGAGAAGACGGCCTCGTCCCAGATGACGTCGCCATCGATGGCGCGTGACCACGGGTCGACGAGCAACTTCTGCGCGTCGCAGCGGTGGCCGCGCTGTGGGTCCCACGGGCCATGAACGCGAAAGCCGTAGCGCTGTCCCGGCGCGACCTCGGGCAGGTAACCGTGAAAGCACTGAGCGGTCAGCTCGGGCAACACCACGCGCTCTTCGTTGCCGGCGTCGTCGAAGAGGCAGACTTCGACGCGGGTGGCGACCTCGGAGAAGACCGAGAAGTTGGTCCCGTTGCCGTCGTAGTTCGCGCCGAGCGGATACGGCGCGCCCGGCCAAATGCTGCGCATGACTCTCTCCTGGTTGCGCGATCGCTGAGCAAGGCCGGTGCCGCTGTCGACGTCGCGGCCGACCGCGCTGCCGAAGGCCAATGCGTCGCAGCGGTCGGGATCGTCTGCCTCACCTGTGGCGCGTTGGCTCTGCTGGGCGCATGTGCTCCCCGCTCTCGCTCGGCCGCAGGGGCGGACGGGGCCGGCGATCGGCGAAGCGCGGTGCATCGTCGATGTCGACGTCGAATTCGTCGACCTGGCCGAGGGCGGCGCGGCCGACGACGACGACGCCTTCTTCGCTCACCGTGAAGTGCTTGCGATCCTCTTCGATGTCGAAGCCGACCTCGAAGCCCGCGGGGATGTGCACGCCGCGGTCGACAACACAGCGGCGCAAACGAGCCCCGCGGCCGACGTCGACGAAGGGAAAGAGCACGCTCTCTTCGACCGACGCATAGCTGTGAACCCGCACGTCGTGGCCGCAGACGGCGTGCACGACCTCGCCGCCGCTGACGATCGAGCCCGCGCCGACGATGCTGTCGGTGGCGTGGCCGACGCGGTTGTTCTCCAGATCGCGAAAGACGAACTTCGCCGGCCCCGACGTCGGCTGGGCGCTCTTGATGGGCCAGCGAGGGTTGTAGAGGTCGAGGCGCGGGTGAACCGAGACAAGGTCCATGCTCGCTTCGAAGTAGGCGTCGATGGTGCCGACGTCGCGCCAGTAGCCGCGGTTGTGCTCGGTCTCGCCGGGGCAGAGCTGCGAGCGAAAGTCGTAGGCGTAGATGTCGAGGTGGTCGACGGCGTTGGTCAGCACGTCGCGCGAAAAGTCGTACGTCGGCTCGCGCGTGCCGCGGTAGCTGTCGCGCAACGCCTCGACGAGGGCCGGCGTGCGAAACACGCAATTGCCCATCGAGACCAGCGTCATGTCGGGGTTGCCCGGCATGCCCGGCGGGTTCGCTGGCTTCTCGATGAAAGCGATGATGCGGCCGGTGTCGTCGACGTGCAGGCAGCCAAAGGCGCTGGCGTCTTTGCGCGGCACCGGCAAAGCCGCGACGGTGACGTCGGCAGAGCAGGCGATGTGCTGCTCGTACATCAGGCCCACGTCCATCTTGTAGACGTGGTCAGAGCCGAAGATGACGACGTGGTCCGGCCGCGTGTCGCGCAGAATGTCGAGGTTCTGCCAGATGGCGTCGGCGGTGCCGCGGTACCAGTTGGGTCCGAGGTTCATCGCCGCTGGCACCGCCTCGATGAACTCGTCGCCGAAGGTCGAGAACACCGGCCAGGCGCGGGCGAGGTGCCGCAGCAATGAGGTTGATCGATATTGTGTGAGTACTTTGACTTGGTGAAATCCACTGTTCACCAAATTTGACAACACGAAGTCAATCAACCGGTATGGTCCGCCGAAGTAGACCGCGGGCTTGCTGCGCTCTCGTGTGAGGGGTTGCAGCCGCCGGCCTTCGCCGCCGGCCAAGACGAAAGCGAGGGCCGTCTGCGGCGGCCTCATCTCACACACCGTCGCCGGTGAACGCGAGTTCGCGGATCGCGTCGTCTTCTTCGTCTGCCGCGGCGCCGCCGTCTTTGCCGGGCACTTTGTCGAAGGCGGGTTCGGCGACGAGCACGGTGCCGTCGAAGCCGGCGAAGTCATCGCCGACAATCACCGGCTCATGAAGATCGACGTCGTCGGCGATCCACATTGTTGCGGTCTCTTCGAGTGAAATGACAATATAGTCTTGGCTGGCTTCGCCGACGATGTCCTGATCGGCGATGACGAGGCGGTCGGCGGTGGCTTCTTCGGCGAGGGTGCGGGCGGCGTTCATGAAAGCTCCAGGGTTCGCTGGTCTCTGAGCAACCTCGGTGCCGACGCCTGCGGCGCAGTCGAATGCGGCGTCACTCGCGCAGATGCGCCCACCGTGGCGCGACGGTCTGCGCGGGCGCCCTCGTCGACATTTCCGCCCCACTGTGGCGGCCGCGCGGCAGCACGTGCGGTAGCAGGCGGCATTTGGGGCGTTGTGACGCCCCCTGTTCGACGGCACCGCCGTTGCTAAGCCGCTGGTCGGTCGATCGGTTTTTTCTGGAGGCTGCAGTGGATGAGGCGCGCGACAGCGGGGCGGACCCGGCTCCGATCGACGTCGTCGCGGGGCTCGCACAGGTGTTCGAGCACATCAGCGACAGCGTCATCGTCAGCGACGCCGACGGCCGCGTGCTGCAGTGGAACGCGGGCGCCGAGCGCGTCTTCGGCTACAGCGCCACAGAGATGATCGGCCAGAGCGTCGCCGTGCTCGCCGACGGCGCCTACGACGTCGACGATCGCCTGCGAGAGATGGCGCGCAGGCACGAGCCGCCGACGGGCGAAGAGTTCCGCGGGCTCCACAAGAGCGGCCGCACGGTCTGGGTGCACGTCCACACGAGCCCCATCCGTGATCACAAAGGCGCGGTCGTCGCCTGGGTCGGCGTCGGCAAAGACGTCACCGAGCGGGTGGCCCAGACCGATCTGCTGGTGCAGCGCCTCGAGCTCGAGCGACATCTGATCGGCGTGGTCAGCCACGATCTGCGCAATCCCTTGAACGCCGTCGTGCTCTCGGTGGCGCTGCTCGAGCGCCTCGACCTGCCCGAGAAAGCGCGCCGCAGCATCGACCGCATCAGCCGGGCGACGCACCGCTCGCTTCGCCTCATCGACAACCTCATGGACTTCACGCGAGCCCGCCGCGGCGATCGCATGCACATCCGCGCCGCCCGCGCCGACCTCGCGCCCCTGGTGCTCACCATCGTCGATGAGCTGCGGCTGCAGTACCCAGACCGCGCCCTCGACGTCGACGTCGCCCCCGCCGTCTGCGACTTCGACGACGTCCGCATGGCGCAGATCGTCCAGAACCTCATCAACAACGCGCTGCAACACACGTACGGACCCGCCCACGTGCGCGTCCGCGTCTTCAGCGACGACAACGACGTGCACTTCCAGGTGTGGAACGACGGCGCGCCCATCCCCGTCGACACGCTGCCCCGTCTGTTCGCGCCCTACGAGCAGGGCAGCGCATCGAGCGACCGCAGCCTGGGCCTCGGCTTGTTCATCGCGCGCGAGGCGGTGCTCGCCCACGGCGGCGCCATCGATGTCACCTCAGATCAAGAACACGGCACAGTGTTCGCGGTGCGCCTGCCCCGCACCAACACGGCGCCGGAAAGAGAACGGCCTTGACCGCGACAACCGTGACACTCGATCGCCTGCCGAGCGGCATCCCCGGAATCGACACGATTTTGCAGGGTGGATTTCTCCGTGGTGGCGTTTACATTATACAAGGATTGCCTGGGTCAGGAAAGACGATCCTGGCCAACCAGGTCTGCTTCGCTCACGTCGCCGGCGGCGAGCGCGCCGTCTACGCGACGTTGCTCGCCGAGTCGCACGCGCGCCTGCTGTTGCACTTGAAGGGCATGCGCTTCTTCGATCAGAGCCGGCTCCCCGAGAGCCTGTTCTACATGAGCGGCTTCAACGACCTCGAACAGCACGGCCTGCGGGGTCTGCTCGATGTGCTGCGCCGCGAGGTGCGGCAACGCAAGGCGACGCTGCTGGTGCTCGACGGCTTGGTCACCATCGAGCGTTCGGCGAACGACGAGCAAATCTTCCGTCGGTTCATTCACGACCTACAAGTGAATGCAAACCTCGTCGGTTGCACGGTTTTGTTGCTCAACAGCAGCGGGCTCGAGACCGCGCGGCCCGAGCACACCATGGTCGATGGCGTCATCGAGCTCGCCGACACCCTCATCGACCGGCGCGCCGAGCGCGTGCTGCAGGTGAAGAAGTTTCGCGGCACCGATCATCTGCGCGGCACACACGCTTTCACCATCAGCGACGACGGCATCGCCGTGCATCCGCGGCTCGAGGCGCGGTACCAACGGCCATCGACGGGCCCTACGTCGTCGACGAAGAAGCTGCCGACGGGCATCGAACACCTCGACGCCAGCGTCGGCGGCGGGCTCGGCGAAGCGTCGACGACGCTGCTGGTTGGACCTTCGGGTGCCGGCAAGACGCTGTTCGGCATGCACTTTTTAGCGGCGGCGGCGGCGGCTGACGAGAGCTCCCTCTACTTCGGCTTCTACGAGAACCCCGCCGTGATGGCGATGAAGGCCCACCGCATCGGCCTCGGCTTCGACAAGCTCCAGCAAGAAGGACGCTTCCACTGCCTCTGGCAGCCGGCCACCGAAGACGTCATCGACGCCGTCGGTCAGCGGCTCATCGACGCCGTCCGCACCACCGGCGCCCGCCGCGTCTTCGTCGACGGCCTCGACGCGTTCATGAAGTGCGCGCAGCCCGAAGCGCGCATCAGCGCGTTTCTCACGGCGCTGACCAACGAGCTCCGCTCGCTCAACGCCACAGTCGTGCTCACGCTCGAGGTGCCGAACCTCATCAGCAACGGCTTCAAGCTGCCCATCGCTGGCGTGTCGACCATCGTCGACAACTTGATCATCATGCGCTTCGTCGAGGTGCGCACGCAGCTCTTCCGCATGCTCTCGGTGCTGAAGATGCGCGACAGCGAGCACGACACGAACCTTCGCGAGTTTCGCATCACGCCCAAAGGCATCGTGCTCTCGACGACTTCTGAGAGCGCCGAGATCATCCTGGCGGGCCTCGGACGCCCCCACGAGAGCCTGCCGTGAAAAAGGTTCTGCTCGTCGATGACGAGGCCGGCCTGGTCGACGCCCTTCGCGAGATCCTCGTCGAAGAGGGCCACTCGGTGCGTTGGGCGAGAAACGGCGCCGACGCCCTCGATCAGATGCGCAATGACCTGCCCGATCTGGTCTTTCTCGATTACATGATGCCGGTCATGGATGGCAAAGCTACACTGCAAAATTTGCGTGCCGACCCGGCGTTAAGAAACACTTGCGTCGTGATGATGACATCGGTCGCCGAAGACGCCGTTCGCGCCGAATGCGACGTCGACGGCTACCTGCGCAAGCCTTTTCAACTTGCCGAGTTGCTCGCCGCCATCACCGCCGTCGACCTGACACCACGGCGACGTCGCACCGAGCTCGCCCCATAGTCGGCCCGTATTCAGTGCACCCAACTCAGGGATCGGGCCACACCGCGCCCTGTTCGATCCAGCGCTTGAGGGTCTCGATCTCTGAGAGCGCGAGCAGCTTGCCCTTCGGCGGCATCACGTCTTCGTCGTCGGGCGCCTTGCCACAAAACGTATACACAAGGCTCTTGTTCGGCTCGCCGGGCACAATCGCGACCGCTCCGCTCTCGCCGCCCTTCATGGCATAGCGTTTCTCGTCGAGCCGAAGCCCGCTCTTTCGCTTCTCAGGCCCGTGGCACTTCACGCAGCTGCGCTCGAACAGCGGCCCGATGTCTTTGGCAAAGTCAGGCTTCTCAGGAATCGGACCCTCGGGCTGGCGGGCGCGGGCGTCGCCGCCACCGTCGCCGTCGTCGTAGGAGACGACGGGTTCGTCGCCGACGTTGCCGCTGCCTTTGCCGTCTTTGCCTTTGCCTTCGTCGTGCAACGGACGCGTAAAGAAGCCGACGCCATGCTCGAGCTCGCCGCCGACGTGTCCGGTGACGGCGACGCCGACGACGGCGGCGCACAAGAGGGGAAAGTAGACCTTCGCGAGCGCGCCACGCCCACCCGCGCGGCGGGCGACGACGAGCACGAGGCTGGCGACGGCGACGCCGATGCCCACGGCGCGGTGAACGAGAAAGCGGCTGCGCGAGGCGCCGTCGAAGTCTTCGCCGGTGGCGTAGGCGAGGCCGGCGGCGGCTGTGAGCACGGCGGTGACGGCGGTGACGGTGAGCAAGAGCTCGATGACAGCCGTGACCTTCGTCGCCTCGAGGCGGCGCTTGAGCGCGAGCTCAAGCAAGAACACCACGAACAGCAACACGATTGGAAAGTGCAGCAGCGGAAAGTGCAGCCGACCAAAGAGGGTGACGGGCAACGGCACACCGTCGTCGGCGAGGGCCGGGCCCGCGAGCAGAAGCGTGGTGAAGAAAGAGAGCTGTCGCACGGCGTCCTCGCTCAACCCAACAGGTCGACGACCGGCTCTTGCCCCAACGCATCGCCAGGGTCGATGCCCGCCATGGCCAGGACCGTGGCAAGACCGTGCGACATGTCGAGCAGATCGGCGCCGCGCTTCAG
>JANNAY010001476.1:0-6973 GCA_031384945.1 Deltaproteobacteria bacterium | reverse complement strand
CCCTGGCCCCCCGAAACCGCCCGAAACCGGGGGGAAGTCGCGATTGACGAAGCACCGTGTCGGGCCGGCGACCACGTCACGGGGCTCGATTTCCCCCCGGCTTCGGGGGGCCAGGGGGGCCTTTGGCGGCGCACCTCAGCGTCGTATGCCGGCGCCATGGACCTTCCTGAGCGAGACCAGTGGCGCGCCGTCGTCGAGCGCTACCGCACGCCGAGCGACGCGACCGCGTGGGCGCAGCTCGCCTCGTGCATCTTTCCCCTCATCGCCGTGTGGGTCGCGATGGTGTGGTCGATCGACGTTTCGTATTGGCTGACGCTCGCCATCGCCGTGCCCGGCTGCCTCGTGTTTGTTCGGCTCTTTATGTTGCAGCATGACATGGGGCACGGCGCGCTGTTCAAAACACAGTGGCTCAACGACATCGTCGGCATCGCCATCTGCGTCCCGCTGCTCACCCCCTACTGGGAGTGGCGCAAGTCGCACGCCCTGCACCACGGCAACACCGCCAAGATCGAGACGCGCATCGTGCCCGACATCTACACGATGACCACGGCCGAGTGGGCAGCGGCGTCGACGTTGAAGCGCACCGGCTACCGGATCTTTCGCAGCGTGCCGTTTCTCATGGGCGTCGCCCCGTCATGGCACTTCTTGATCTCGAACCGCATCAAGGGCTCGATGTGCAAGGGACTGCCGCGCGGCAAGAACCTGCTCAACGTGCACCTGACAACATTGCTCTACGCAGGCTTCGCGGTCACCATCTCTCATTTCATCGGTTTCGAGAAGTTCATCTTGGTGCAAGCCCCGCTGCTGCTCATGGGCGGCGCCGTCGGCATCTGGACCTTCGTGATGGAGCACAACCACCGCACGACGTGGCTGTCGACGGCGCCGACGTGGACGCACGAGCAGGCGGCCCTGCGTGGCTCGTCGTTCTGCAAGATGGGACCCATCGCCCGTTGGGCCCTCGCCGACGTCGGCTACCACCACATCCACCACCTCGACGCGCGCATCCCCAACTACCGGCTCAAGGCCTGCCACGACGAGAACCCCGACCTCTTCGGTGCCGTGCCGTCGTTCACCGTCTGGCAGACCCTCGAAGACATGTGGTCGCTGCGTCTCTACGACGAAGACCAGCAGCGGTTGGTGCCCTTCCCGTGAGCACCAAGACGACGAAGAAGAAGCAGACGACGACGACGACGACGCCGGCTCCGTCGCCGTCCTCGACAAAGACGATGACGGCCGCGTCGTCTGCTGCGCCACCGCCTACTCTGGCGGCGCCCGCCTCGCCCAGGCCTTCGCCTACGACGTCGACGGCCGCCTGATCTCCCGACACCTCACCGGCACAGACGCCGACGGCAACGCCATCGACGACCTCATCGAGCTCGACCGCGGGCCCAACGGCGGCGTCCTGCGCATTTGGGAGACCCACGCCGGCGTGCGCCATTTGGTTGTCGATAAATCGAAGGCGCGCGCACCGAAAAACACACCTCCCGTAGCGCGGGGGCTGGTACCCCGCACGGGCCGGACGACGAAGAAGACCGCGAAGAAGCAGACGACGAAGAAGAAGGCGAGGACGACGCGATGAGAATTCTGGCGGTGCTCTTGTTCGCAACAGCCTGCGCAGTCCCACCCGCCGAGGGAGAAGGCGAAGGCGCACAGAGCGAAGGAGAAGGAGAAGGAGAAGGAGGAGAAGGAGGAGAAGGAGGAGAAGGAGGAGAAGGAGAGGTCGAATTCGGCGACGGCGTCGATGGAGACGTCTGCAGCTTCAACGCCGACTGCGGCGAAGACCTGCGCTGCGGCTGCGACGAAGCAACCGGCTGCCTCTGCGAAACAGGCGCCCGCGGCACCGCACCCCTCGGCGACAACTGCATCGACGAGAACAACTGCGCCTCGGCCGTCTGCCTCGAAGACGCCAACGACGTCTTCGCCTGCAGCGCCGAATGCGTCGACGACAACGACTGCATCGCGCGGCTGCCGATCTGCAGCGACGTGGCGTTCGTCGGCCGCATCTGCATCCGCGATCCGAATGGCTAGAGGCGGGCGAGCTCTTGCCGCGCGAGGGCGGCCTTTTCAGGCGACGTGAAGCGCGCGAGCGCCCGCTCGATGTCGTCGAGGATGAGCGGCAGGTCAGCAGCGCTGAGGCCCGCAGGGTCGATGCCGCCGCGCTCGGCCTGCGTCTTCAACAGCGGCCATGGAAACATCGTGTACCGCTCGAGCACGTCGAGGACGCGGCCGGCGTAGGCGCCGACGTCGGCGGGGCGCTTGGCGCTCATGTCAGGCCCATGATCAGGTCTGCGGCTTGATGCGCGCGGCGTGCGCGTCGAGGGCCGCCAGCGGGGCCATGACGAATTCGCAGGCGCCGTCGCCGCAGGCCTGGCACCGCACCTCGCGGGCGTGCACCTCGAGGCCAAAGGCGTCGGAGCACCAGCCAGCCGAGTAGCCGGCGGAGAACAAGCAGGCCGGCGCGTCCGGCCTCTTCTGCTTCGCCTGCAACACCTCTGACTCGAAGGTGTTGGGGTGCTTGTAGTGAAGAAAGTAGCTGGCGTCGGGCGCGGGGGCGCTGTCGTCGAGGATGTCGACGAAGGCCCACCCGGCGTGGGCGAAGTGGATGGGCCCTGCGGCGAGGCGGGCGACGCCGTCTTTGACCTTCAAGCGATCGCAGAAGGCCTTGCAGTCGGCGCGGCCGATCTCGCGGGCCGTGTTGTAGAGCAGGTCGCGCGTGGCCTCTTTGCCGAACGAGGCTTCGAGCGCCTCGCTCCACGCGAGGTAAAAGCTCTCGGCGCGCATCAAAACGTAACGGTCTTCGCCGACGTGCAGCGTGCCCTGTTCGGGTCGGCGCACCAGCTTGGCGAACAGCCCCTCGACGAACCCCTCGGCGAGGTTGAACAACGGCTCGAACGCAGCGGGAACGCGGACTGCCTTGGGCACGACGACCTCCTGCGGGCGCGCACGCCCAGCTCGAAACGGCATCTTTGCCGCCAAATGAAGGCGACCGGGCGATCGATCCGCCTCTGGCACGGGTAGTCGGCGCGGGTGCAGGCGCCTACGGTCAGAGCACCCATGGCCGCCACCCGTCGAGACCCTGCCAGCAGCGCGCCGCCTCTGAGCGGCGCCTTGCGGGTGATCGACGAGACGACGCCAGAGGCCGAGGCCCGCTACGAAGAGATGATCTCGACGTCGCCCGTCGACCGCCGGCTGCTGCACGGTCCGTTCGCCACCAACATCTGGGGCGGCCGCTACGAGATCGACGGCTTCGGCGGCGAAGGATCACAGGGCGCGACGTTCACGGGCGTCGACCGCAAAACCGGCGCCCGCGTCGCCATCAAGCTCTTCGACCTCGGCAAAGCCAAAGACTGGAAGAGCCTCGAGCTCTTCGACCGCGAAGTGTCGACGCTCCAGCGGCTGAACCACCCCGGCGTTCCCAAGTTCATGGACGTCATGATCGACGACGACACCGGCGCGCGCGCCCTCGTCATGACGTGGATCGCCGGCGAGTCGCTGGGCGCGCTGCTCGAGCGCGAAAAGTCGGTGCCCGAGAAGCGCCTGTGGTCGCTGCTCGTCGACGCGTCGCACATCATGGCCCACGTCCACGGCGAGGGCGTCGTCCACCGTGACATCAAGCCCGACAACCTGATCTTGAAGCCCGACGGCACCGTCGCCGTCGTCGACTTCGGCGGCGTCGGCGCCTTCAAAGCCAAAGCCGGCAGCACCATCGTCGGCACCTTCGGCTTCATGGCCCCCGAGCAGCTCTACGGCGCGCAGACCCCGGCCACCGACCTCTACGCCCTCGGCGCCACCGTGCTCACCCTCGCCACCGGCAAGTCTCCCGAAGACCAACCCCGCGAGGGACTGCGCATCGACGTCGACGAGGCCGCCCCCTTCTTGAGCGACGCCCTGCGCGGCCTGCTCGAGAAGCTGCTCTCGCCCGACCCCAGCGACCGCCCCAAAGACGCCGCCGCCCTGCTCGTCGACCTCAAGACCATCGCCAGGGGCGAGTCGCTGACGTCGTCAGGACGGGTGAAGCAGAACCCCAACCTCTACAACGACGGCAGCGTCGACGCCCTCTGGCACGACGACGAGACCACGCAAGACGCCCTGCAAGCCGCAGAAGGCGGCCTCGGCGTCGTCGCTGCCCTCGTCGGCACCCTGGCCACCATCGGCCTTGGCCGCGTCTTGATTCCGATGCTGCTGACGTTGGTCGCGGCCTTTGCTGACAAAGAAAACGCGCGCAAAATCAATCTCTTGCGCACGTTCATCGAGACCCGCAGCAAAGAGCTGCAAGAGAACATGCGGCAGTCGGGCATCCGCTCGGCGGCCCAGCTCGAGCAGCTGAACGAGCGCGACAAGAAGCGCCGCGACAAGAAGCAGAAGAAGAACCGCGGCGGCGCCGACCAGCGCAACCGCGAGTTCGAGCGCACCCAGCGCAAGGCCGAGAAGCGCCGCAAGCAAGAGTGGTGGAAGTAGTCACCCGTTGTCGTCGGCGTCGTCGGCGTCGTCGCCGGCGTCGTCGCCGCAAACACGTTCCACGCGGTGAAAACCCCCAGCCCCGAATTTCGGGGAGGGAACATCGTGCCGCGCTGCGCGCAGGCTCTTCTTGTTGCTTGAAGTGCCCATGATGGCGTCACGTGACATGTGGAGGCTCGAGGTCGTGCTCGCCACGCGATGTCTTCGACGATGCAAGAAGATCGCCGAGAAAGATGGCTTCAAAACAAGCGCCTGCGCGCAGCGCGGCACGATGTTCCCTCCCCGAAATTCGGGGCTGGGGGTTTTCACCGCGAGGTGGGGATCTGTTTCCGACCGACTCCGCTCGACGACCCGCCCCGTGCGCCGCTGACTGTAGGCTGGCCCCGTGCAGGAGCAGCTGGCCCTCGTCGTCGTCGTCGAAGACCCACAAGCTCGCGTCGTGGCGCGCTTGGTGATTGTTGGCCGACCGCTTTCGCAGCGCCGCCGCGCCGCCGACGTCCAGCAGCTCGCCCTGCTCAGCCGGTGACGTCGTGGACGCCGTCTTCTCTCTCGTCGTCGTCAGCGACCCCGCCGGCCGCGTCGACGGCGGCGTCGGTGCCGTCTTCGTCGCCCGTCCGCCGGGTCTTCTGATCGGCGACGTCGCGCGCGCGACGTTGCGGCTTCGTGGGCTGCCGCACCTGGTGATGCTCGACGTCACCGGCGACGGCGAATGGCGCATCCGATCGGCGTTTCAGGGGCATCCGGTTGCGGTCAACGGTGCGTTGCTGACGAACGTCCGCGCCGTGCGCGACGGCGACCGCGTCGTCGTCGGCGACGTCGTCTTCGTCGTCAGCGCCGCCTCTGCCGCCGCCGACATCGACGTGCGCGGGCGTTGGCTGCGGCTGCGCACGCAATGGCGCAACGAGGCGTGCGGCCCTGTGTTTGGACTGCTGGACGGACAAGACGGCGCGCTCGCGTGGATGGTGAACCGCGACGCGCACCGCAGCGGCGACGTCGTGCTCGAGGCCTTCGTCGACGGGGCCGGCGTCGGAATCTTCCCGCGCGTCATCGAGCGGATCGCCAAAGACGGTCGCGCGAACACGGTCTTTGCCGTCGGCGCCCACGTCGACCTCGACGAATTCGCGCGCCGCGCAGCGCCCGCGCCGTCGATCGGGCTGCGGCTGGCGGTCGCGCTCGCCGATGCGCAGCTGTTCTTGTGGCACCGGCGGCGGCTGCGCCAGCTGCCCGTCGTCGTCGTCGGCTTCGACGGTCGCTTCGTGGCGCTGCCCGGCCGGCTGCCACCCGCCTCCCTCCGCCGCGATGACGACGACGATGACGACGAAGACGATGACGACGACGACGACGACGACGAGAACGATTACGGACCGCTGGGCAGCAGGCAGGTGCGGCGCTGGCTGCGCGCGCTCGCACCGGCGTTGGCGGCGCAGGTGCCGCGTGGCGTCGAGCTCGACATCGCGAGAAACGCGTTGCGCCGCCTGGCGATCGGCACGCCACCCGCCGACGACGCCGAAGTCGCTGCGGTGGTGGCCGGGCTGTTTCCTGACGAGAAGCGACGGGCCGAGGACGTCGTCGAGCAGCTGTCGTTGCTCGACGAAGACGGCCGCGCCCGCCTGACACGCGGCTGACTGTTAGGCTGGCCCCGTGCAGGAGCGGCTGGCCCTCGTCGTCGTCGAAGACCCCCACGATCGGGTCGTCGCGCGGCGCGACCGCTGGTTGTTGGCCGATCGCTTTCGCATCGCCGACGTCGCCACCGCCGAGCTGCGCGTCACCGGCACACCAGATCGGCTGACGCTGGTGCGGCGCGGCGGCAAGCTGACGACGTTCGACGCGCGCTGCACCATCAACGGCGCCGTGCCCATCGGCGCCGTCGAAGTCAGAGCCGGCGATGTCGTGGTCGTCGCTGACGTCGTCGTCCGCGTCGTCGAAGCTGATTTGCTCGATCGGGTGAAGAGGGTCGGCGACTGGCTCGTGCTCGAGAATTTATGGAGCGCGCGGGATGGCGGTCCGGTGTTCGGTCCGCTGTCGTCGTCAGAGCGCGGCTTCGCGTATTTGCTGACCGCCGGCATCGGCAACGACGACGTCGCCGCGTTCTCGCGCGCGGGCGGATCGCGCGACGCGCTGCCCGCCGTCAGAGACACCTTCGTGCGCAGCGTCGGCGGCGCCAACGACGTCGACGGCGAGCTCGACACCGTCTTCGACATCGGCGCCGCCGTGCCGCTGTCAGAGCTGCGGCTGCGGGCGACGTCGTCGGTGTTTGGGTCGTCGTCGACGGCGTCGGCGCCGCTGTCGTTGGCGTTGCGCATCGGGCTCGATCTCAACGCCGCGTTGACGGCGCTGTGGGACTCGACGCGCCGGCTCAGCCACCTCGATGCGCTCGTGACCTTCGACGGCAAGATCGCGCTGCGCCCCACCGTGCGCCCGTGGGAAGACCTCGACGATCGCAACCGGCAGCAGGCCTTTGACGCCGAGCGCTACTTGCGCGCCTACCGCGGCTTCGAAGAAGACGACGACGACG
>JANNAY010001208.1:0-11355 GCA_031384945.1 Deltaproteobacteria bacterium | reverse complement strand
CAGCACGCGGCTGAGGTCGGCGCCGTGGGCGAGTCGCCCGTAGCGCGCCGCTCCCTGGATGGCGCGGTGGGCGTCGTCGGCTCTGACCGTCATCGTGCTCGTGCTCCGGCGTTTCTGTGCGCTGCGCGCCATATCACGTTCCTCGTCGACGGAGGAACCGTTCCCGACGGGCCAACCATTCACGCGCGCCCGGATCACGCCAGACACACCGAGACGCGGTCAAGCGTCGAGCCGACCGAGAAACATGACCGCCCGACGAGACGCGTGTTAAAGCTCGCACCCTCGACGGGAGACGCCAGCGAATGACACCCGAGTACCAGCCGAACTTGCTGTCGACGGCATGGATGCGAGCCATCATGGTCGCCGTCGCTGGCGTCATCGTTTGGTTCGCCGCCAAAGGCATGATTCCCCCCGACGCGGCTGCCATCGCCGGCGTCGTCGGCGCCGCCGTCGTCGCCTACGCGGTCGTCGCCCTGCCGCCCGCCGAGGCTGCGTTTCTCTCGCGTCGCGCTGAAGAGATGCGCCTCGATGAAAAAGTGCGCGCGCCGCCGATGGCGGGGCTCTACGGCGCCATCGCCCGTCACTTGAACGCCATCGCCGACAAGGCCCAGCGCCCCGAGGTCGTCGAGCTGCCCGCGTCGGCGTCTTTTCTCACCGGCGGCCCCACGAAAAAGTCAGACACCGTTGTGCAGATCCTCGATGAGGCGCGCACGCAGGCCCAAGCGCAAGGGCAGTCCCTCGATGACACCAGCGCGGCGATGGCCCAGATGGCAGCCACCGTTCGCACCATCGCCAGCAGCGTCGAATCGTTGGCGTCGTCGGCCGAAGAGTCGGGCTCGTCGATCCTCGAGATGAGCGCCATCAACGACGAGATGGCCGAGAACATCGGCGAGCTCGCCGCCGCCATCGAGCAGACCGCCGCCTCGATCGAAGAGATGATCTATTCGATCAAAGAAGTGGCGAAGAACATCGAAGACCTCGCCCTCGCCGCCGAGCAGACCTCGACGTCGATGAACGAGATGGAGGCGAGCATCAACCACGTCGAAGAGAACGCGACCGCCACCGCGCGCCTCTCTGAAGACGTGATTCGCGACGCTGCCCGCGGCGCCGACGCCGTCAAACGCACGCTGCTCGGCATCGACGAGATTCGTGCATCTTCGCGCGCAGCCTCTGACGTGATTCGTGCTCTCGGCGAGCGCATCGGCGCCATCGGCAACATCTTGAACGTCATCGACGACGTCGCCGAGCAGACGAACTTGTTGGCGCTCAACGCCGCCATCATCGCTGCCCAGGCCGGCGAGCACGGCCGCGGCTTCGCCGTCGTCGCCGACGAAATCAAAGACCTCGCCGAACGCACCGGCGCTTCGACGAAAGAGATCGCCGACCTCATCCGCGCGGTGCAAGAGCAGTCGAAGAACGCCATCGTCGCCATCGCCCGCGGCGAGACCAGCGTCGAAGCTGGCGTTCAGCTCTCGCAGGCCGCTGAAGGCGCACTCAGCGAGATCGTCGGCTCGGCCGGCAAGGCCACCGAGATGGTCAAGGCCATCGCCATGGCCACCGTCGAGCAGTCGAAGGGCTCAAAGGTCGTCGCCGACGCCGTCGATCGCATCGCGCGCACGGTGCAACAAGTCGCCGCAGCGACGGCCGAGCAGGCGCGCGGCTCCGAGCAGATCATGCGCAGCACCGAGCGCATGAAGACGCTCTCGTCGCACGTCGAGCTCTCGTCCGAAGAGCAGTCCAAAGGCTCGAAGCAGATCGCCGGCGCCATCGAGCACATCAACGAGATGGTTCGGCAGCTTCACCAGGCGCAGCAAGAGCAGTCGCGCGGCAGCGTGCAGCTGTTGGCCGCGGTCGAGCAGCTTCGCCAATCGCAGTTCAAGCAGATCGATGTGCTCGAGCGCATCTCCAAGAGCTGACCGCTTTCGGGGCTTCGGGCGCTTCGCGTCGTTGGTTGTGGCAGCGCCCCGGCGTGAGGTGCTTCCTGGCCGGGAGGTGCTCCCGCCGGGATTTTCGTCGCCGCGGCGTTGGCGTTGGCGGCGGGAGCAGTCCCGTCCAGAAAGCACCCCACGCCGGGGCTTTCGCGGTCGCGGCAATGTGACGCCGTCACACAACCAGACACATGTCGTTGAGCAGGGCAGATGATTTGGCATCGTCGTCGAATGCGCTTCCTTCTTGCCTCGCTGCTGATCCTGACGTCGTCGTGTGACCTGCTGTTGCCGCCGCCGGTGGTGGTCGACAACACCGGCGGTCGCGGTCGCGGTCGCGTCGACGACGACGACGACGATGAAGGCGACGAAGGCGAAGGCGAAGGCGCACAGGGCGAGGGCGAAGGCGAAGGCGCCGAGGGCGAGGGCGAAGAAGGCGAGGCCGAAGACAGCGTCGCCACCTGCGGCGACGGCCTCGACAACGACGGCGACACGCTGCGCGACTGCCAGGACGACAGCTGCCAGGTGCTGGTGCTCTGCAGCGGATCAGCCGTCGACGAGAACGACAACGCCGCCTGCACCGACGGCGCCGACAACGACGACGACGGCTTCTTCGACTGCGACGATCAAGATTGTTCGGCCGTGTTTGCTTGCCAGTCGTTCGAGTCTGAAAACACCGGCGGTCGCTGCCAGGACGGCTTCGACAACGACGGCGACGGCGACGAAGACTGCGACGACGCCGACAGCGCCGTCATCGACCCCTGCGGCGCCCCCGAATTCGGCGACGCCTGCCACGACGGCTTCGACAACGACAACGACTCGTTCGTCGACTGCCGCGACTTCGACTGCAACGGCGAGTGCGTACCCGAAGATGACTCGTTCTTGTGCGACGACGGCGTCGACAACGACAACAACGGCTTCACCGACTGCCTCGACGCGACGTGCGCTGGCTTCTGCAACACCGGCATCGCTGAGAACAACGACGCCGCTTGCAGCGACGGCGTCAGCAACGACGGCGACGCGTTCGTCGACTGCGCCGACTTCGACTGCATCAACACCGCCGCCGTCACCGTCTGCGGCGGACACGAAGACACCGACGACGAATGCAGCAACGGCGTCAACGACGACACCGACAACTTCATCGACTGCGGCGACTTCGACTGCCAGCAATCACCGAACGTCTTTGTTTGCGATGCGACCACTGAGCGAAACATCCGCACCTGCTTCGACGGCTTCGACAACGACGGCGATGGCTTCTTCGACTGCGGCGACAACGGCTGCGCCAGCGTCTGCAACTGACGTGATTCAGCCGGCGTAGCGACCCATCTTTGCGGTCTTCGGAACGTCGACGCCGATCTTTTTGCAGTCGGGCTCGACGGGGCAGGCGGCGCAGTCGGGCTTGCGGGCGTCGCAGATGCGACGTCCGTGAAAGATCAACGTGTGGTGCGCCTGCAGCAGTCGATCGCGGGGCCACAGCGCCGTCAGCTCTTCTTCGACCTTGTCGGGGTCGAGCTGTTTGGTGAGCGAGAGGCGGCGCGAGACGCGTCCGACGTGGGTGTCGACGGCGATGGCGGGCACGCCGAAGCAGTTGGCGATCAAGACCGCTGCGCTCTTCGATCCCACGCCGGGCAACGCCTCGAGCGCGTCGCGCGACGACGGCACTTCGCCCTTGTGCTCGCCGACGATCATGCGGGCGGCGTTGACGACGTTCTTCGCCTTGTTGCGAAAGAGCCCGATGCTCTTGATGAAGGGCTCGACGTCAGCGGGCTCGGCGGCGGCGAATTCGAGCACCGATGAAAAGCGCGCGAACAACGCTGGCGTCACCTTGTTCACGCTGACGTCGGTTGCTTGCGCCGAGAGCACCACGGCGACCAGCAGCTCCCACGGCGACCGGTGATCGAGCTCGCAGTGCGCGTCGGGAAAGCGCTCGACCAACGCATCGAGGATGCGCAGCGCCCGCTGTTTTTGCTTCGCCGTGGCCATGGCGCGCTCCTACCGCGTTGACGTTTCTCCGTCGTCACGGCACTTGGGTGCGACATTTGATTACCCGCTCCTGGAGCCCGCCATGTTGCGCCCGTTGATCCTTGCTTTGTGCTTGCTCCCCGTTGCGCTGGCCTGTGGTCCCGAGGTCCCTGGCGAAGGCGAGGGTGAAGAGGGCGAGGGTGAAGAGGGCGAAGGCGAAGAGGGCGAAGGCGAAGAGGGCGAAGGCGAGGGCGAGGGCGAAGAAGGCGAGGGTGAAGAAGGCGAAGGCGAAGAAGGCGAAGGCGAAGAAGGCGAAGGCGAAGGCGAAGGAGAAGGCGAAGGCGAAGGAGAAGGCGAAGGCGAAGGAGAAGGAGAAGGAGAAGGAGAAGGCGACGTCGGCTGCGGCAACGGCGTCAAAGAAGCCGGCGAAGAATGCGACGGCGACGACGGCGTCACGGGCTGCGTCGGCGACGGCCAAAACGTCTGCAGCCCCGCCTGCACCCTCATCGCCACCGGCTGCGCCGCCGATGCGGGCGACCGCCTCGACCCGCTGCCCACGACGCTGCCGTTTCGCAGCGTTGTCATCACCAACGAAGGCGACGACGCAGAAGACTGCTTCGCGGTGACGCTGACCGACGACCGGCTGCTCAACGTGCGCACCGACAACGACAACGAGTGCCTCGACGCTGACACCTTCTTGCAGGTGTTCGACGCCGCTGGCGCGGTGCAGCTGGCCGAGAACGACGACGAGATCGAAGACAGCGGCACGCACCTCTGCTCGCACATCGCCGCGCCGCTCGACGCTGGCGACTACGTCGTCTGCGTCGGCGGCTTCGATGCGCCGACGTTGACCGAGCTGTTCATCGAGGTCGTTGACCTCCCCCGTGTCGCCATCGTCGAGGTCGACTACGACAACGTCGGCAACGACGTCGCCGAATTCGTCGAGATCGAAGCCAGCGCCGACCTCGAGCTCGCCGGCCTGTCCCTCGTCGCGTGGAACGGCGGCAACGCAGCCGTGACCCTGGTGACGCAGGTGCCGCTCACGGGCTTGCTGCGCGCCGGCCAGCGCCTTGTCGTCGGCGTCGGCGGCACCGCGTTCCCGCGCAACCAAGACAACCTCGAGAACGATGCTGGCGATGGCGTCGCCCTCATCGACGTGGCCCGCGAGCTCGTCATCAGCGGCACCAGCTGGGAGGGCAACACACTCGGCCTGCTCGTGATCGAAGGCGCCACCAACGACGGCGACAACGTGTTCGACACCGCCTTCATCGGCAACGCGGTCGGCGTCGACAACGGCGGCACTGGCAGCATCTGTGTCGCCGGCGACAACCCCAGCTTCCGCAACTGCTTCGCCACGCCCGGCGCGGCCAACGTGCTCACCCCCTGAGGTCTGCCCATGAGCATCGCGCCGCGCATCGCCGTCGGTCAGCTGACCAGCACCGACGATGTCGAGAACAACTTGTCGGCTTGCGCGCGCCTGTGCGCGCAAGCGAAAGAGCGCGGCGCGTCGCTGCTGCTCTTGCCCGAGAACTTCGCGTTCATGGGCAAGGGCGACGGCGAGACCGTGCGCATGATGCAGCCGCTCGACGGCGCGCTCTTCTCGCGCTTTCGATCGTTGGCTTCACAACATGGGTTGTGGATCGCGTTCGGTGGCTTTCCTGAAATGCACAGCGCGACGCACGCCAACAACGCCCACGTGTTGGTTGACGATGTTGGCGTGGTGCGCAGCGTCTACCGCAAGATTCATCTGTTCGACGTCGACATCGGCGTATCACAATACCGTGAATCGGCGGCGATCGCGCCGGGCAGCGAAGTGGTCGTCGCCGACAGCCCCGTCGGCAAGCTGGGAATGAGCGTCTGCTATGACGTGCGCTTTCCTGAGCTTTACCTGAGCATGAGCAAGCGTGGCGCGCAGGTGCTGCTGGTGCCGGCGGCCTTCACGCTGCTGACGGGCAAAGAACACTGGGAGGTCTTGTTGCGCGCGCGCGCCATCGAGAACCAGTGCTACGTCGCCGCGGCCGCGCAGACCGGGCGCCACAACGAGAAGCGCGACACCTACGGGCACGCGATGATCATCGACCCGTGGGGCACGGTGATCGCGCAGTGCCGAGACGGCGAAGGCGTCGCCGTTGGCGAGGTCGACCACGCCTTTCTCGATGCTGTTCGCGGGCGCATCCCCGTGCACAAGCACAGGCGTCCTGAGCTGTACCAGTAGCGCCGCTCGCCTCGTCGACGTCGACAGCGGGCGGCTTTCCACCGACGATGAGCGATGCGTCTTATCGCCGTCGTTGCCGTCGTTGCCGCCGTGCCGCTCGGCTTGTCGCTCGCCTCGTGCGACCCGCCGATCGCCCTCGCTGAGAACGCCACCGTCGACGTCGCGCTCGCGCTGCCCAACATCGCTGCGCCGCCGGGCGCGCCGCCGCCGCGGGCCACCGTCGAAGTGCCCGGACTGCAGGGCGAGGTCGCCCTCACCGTCGACGACGACAACGTCGGCCGCGCCCGCCTCAACCTCACGTTGAAAGAGGCCGCCGACATCGACGTCGTCGTCCGCGTCGCCGGCGACATCGTCGACGATGGCAGCGCCGCCGACGATCCGACGCTGCTCTATGCGACAAAGACCCTCGCCGCGGGCCCCGGCGTCGAGCTCGTCGTCGACAGCGTCGACTTCGAGCGCAGCGGTCGCAGCTTTCTCGACGTCAACCGCAACGACGTCGCCAACGTCGACGACCTCGAAGGCGGCTGCGACCCCGGCGTCGCCCTTGGCGTCATCGCGCTCTCTGCCACGACGCTGCAGCTCGACGTCGGCGAGCGCCAGATCGTCATCGTCGAGAACCTGAGCGGGCGACGCCTCGCCCTGCGCGCCCACGTCGTCGACGGCGCCGGCATCGGCACCGGCGTCGTCGGCGGCTCCGACCTCGGCGTCCCCGACAGCGGCGTCGTCGACGTCGACGCCTTTGACGTCGCCCTCGTCGCCATCGACGTCGGCAGCGGCGCCCGCGTCGACGGCATCGTCGCCGTCGACGTCGAAGACGACGCCTGCCACGTGCGCAGCAGCGCCAGCGTGCGCGTGCTCGGCAACCTCAGCGGCACTGTGCCCGTCGCCGATGTCACCGCGCCGCCGTCGCCGTGGGTCGGTGGCACCGTTGGCAGCGTCGTCGTGCGCGACGACGTCGTGCCCGACGGCAGCGACGTCAGCGTCACCGTCGACGCCGCTGGCGCGGCCGACATCGCCGGCGTGCCCGGCGACGCCGCCATCGTCGTCGACATCCCCGCTGGCGGACGTCTGACGGTGACCGCCCGCGCCGCCGTCGACGTCGATGTCCACGTCTTCGCCATCGGCACTGGCGACGTCGTCGGCGCCGAGCTCGACGTAGGCCCGCCGCTGGCCGGCAGCAGTGTCGAGTCGCGCGAAGTCAGCGCCGGCGGCGACGAACCCGTCCGCGCTCTCGTCGTCGTCGGCGCCGTCGGCAGCGACGAGCTCGGCAACCTGCCCGCCGGCGTCATCGACGAGACCGGCCACGCCGCCGCGGCTGTGCGTCTGCGCGTGTCGACGTCGCCGCGCTTCGTGTCGTCGTTGTCCGTCGACGGCGGCGCGGCCGAAGGCGGCGCTGCGTTCTCGGTCGAGGGCGAGTCGCTGCGCGGCTGCGAATTTTACCTCGGCGGCGTCGACGTCAACTGCAGCGTCGTTGGCAGCACCGTCAGCTGCACAGCTCCCGCCGCCACCGTCGTCGACGCCGCGCTCGACTTCGTTGCCGCCTGCGAAAACGGCGACGCCGGCCTCGTCGACGCCTTCACCTACGTCGGTGACGTCGTCGTCGGCGAAGGAGAAGGAGAAGGCGAAGGAGAAGGAGAAGGCGAAGGCGAGGTCGTCGTCGAACCCGCGATCGTCGTCGCCATCACGCCCGATCCGGCGCACGCCCTCGTCGGCGGCGAGGTGCTGACGGCGCTCGGCGCGAACCTCGAAGACGTCAGCGCCGCCCGCGTCAGAGCCGGCGCCATCGTCGTCGCCGCCGTCGTCGATGGCGCCGCCGACACCGTCGTCCGCGTCGTCGTCGCCGACGCGCTGCCCGAGGGCACGCTCACGCTCGAGCTCGACACGCCGGCCGGCACCGTCTCGACGAGCTTTCGCGCGCAGGCGCCGACGCCCATCGCCGTCAACGTCGACGGCGCGGCCGGTGAGGGCGACCCCTTCACGCTCTTCATCGACGGATCGCTGTTGAACCCCGGCCGCCTGATCGGCGCCCGCCTCGTGCCCCTCGACCCCGCGTCGGGGCCGGCCGTCGACATCGCCGTCGTCGACGCCAGCGACGACGTGGTCGCCGTCGACGTCGAAGGCCTCGGCCGCGGCGGCTGGCAGCTCTCGCTCGTCTACGAAGGCGACGTCGTCGTCCCCGTCGACGTCATCGAGGTCGGCGGCGTCTGCCCCGGCGCCGCGTTGTGTGACCAGTGCGGCGACGGCGTCCGCGATCCCGGCGAGCAGTGCGACGGCGCCGACTTCGGGGGACAGAGTTGCGTTTCGAAGGGCTTCGACGGCGGCGACCTCGGCTGCATCGGCTGCGTCATCGACGCCAACGCCTGCTCCATCTGCGGCAACGGCGTCGTCGACGAAGGCGAGGCCTGCGACGGCGCCAACGTCGGCGGCGCCACCTGCGTCAGCGCTGGCTTCGTCACTGGCGCCATCGCCTGCGACGACAGCTGCGGCTTCGACGCCAGCGGCTGCGCCACCTGCGGCGACAGCGTCTGCTCCGGCGCAGAAACGTCGACGTCGTGCGCGGCTGATTGTCCGGCGACGTGCGGCGACGGCACCTGCCAGCAAGGTGCCGAGTCGTGCTCGATCTGCCCGCGCGATTGCGACCTGTGTGGTCCCTACAAAATGTTCGTCACCGGCGGCGCCGATCAACACACGACGTTCACGCAGCTGGTGCCGGCGCCCGTCGAGGTCCGTGTCGTCGACGGCGCCGGCCGGCCGGTGCCAAACGTCGTCGTCACGTTTGCTCCTGAACGAGGCGACGTGGTCACCGCCGTGCTCGGCCGCACCGACGCCGACGGACGCGCCCGCGCCAACTGGCGCCTCGGCCTGCGCCTCGGCACGCACACGCTCACCGTCAGCGCCGTCTCGCCCGATGGCGCGCCCATCGACGACCAACCCACAGACGTCGATGCCACCGCCGACGACGTCGCCACCGGCACCCTCGTCGTCATCGCCGGCAACGGCCTCGACCCCAACGTCAACGTCGACACCAGCGGCCCCGGCACCCAGGTGGCCGTGGCGTCCGTCGCTGGCATCGCCGTCGCGGGTGACGACCTCGTGCTGCTCGAGAACATCAACGGCTTCGGACACCTGCTGCGCCTCGAGCTCGACAACGGCTTCATCACGACGCTGAGCCGCGTCGTCAGCGGCGGCGCCACCACTGGCAACGGCGGACCCGCCTCTGCCGCCACCATCGGCGGCAACCCCTTCGACGTCGCTGGCGACGCCGCTGGCAACATCTACCTGCTGCAGCCCGGCGGCGCCGATGGCGGCTCACTCGTGCGCCGCATCACGCCCGACGGCATCATCGACGCCTTTGCCGGCGGCGGCCCCGACGGCCCTGACGCAGGCGACGGCGACGACGGACCCGCCAGCGCGGCCTTCTTGCGCAGCGTTGGCGGCATCAGCGTCGCCCGCGACGGCGCGCTCTGGGTGCCCACGGCGATCACCAACGCGCCGCCGCGCATCCGGCGCATCGCCGGCGGCACGGTGACGTCGCTGAGCTTCCCCTTCGGCAACACGGTCATCGGCGGGCGCAGCCGGCTCGCGCCGGGCCAGGGCGCGGGCCTCGGCTCACTCGTCGGCCGCGCCCTCGACCTCGGCAGCGGCGTCGTCGGCGTCTCCGGCTCCGGCTTCTTCATTTGCGTCGACCAGCTGGTGCTGTGTGACGGCGGTGATTGCCGCTGCATGCCGTCGACGCCGATGAACCCGGCGTTTCAAGGGCCTGACGGGCTCGTGTACGGCACCACCGGCGGCTTCGCCGTCCTCGCTGGCGACGGACTCGGCACCGGACGCGTCGTCGCCGGCGCCATCGGCGTTCAGGGCGTCGCGCAGAACCTCACGCCGGCGGTCACGGCCCGCTTCAACGGCATCGGACGCCCCTCGATCACACCCCGCGGCGACCTCGTCTTCGCCGACGTTTTGCGCCGCGTCTTTCTCGTGCGCGGCATCGCACAGACGCCGCCGCCGGCGCCGCGCATCGACGTCGTCGCTGGCAGCGGCGCCAGCGGCGTCGTCTTCTCGACGCTCGATCGCACGCCGCGCCTGCGTTTGACGGCGCCCACCACCACCAGCGGCGCCCGGCTCTTCGTCGCCGGCGCCACCGGCGGCGAAGGCGTCGTCGTCGACGACGTCGCCACCGACACCGCCGGCGAAGCCGACGTCGACGTTCGCCTCGGTCGCAAGGTCGGCGCGCAGCAGCTGCTCTTCTCGCTCGCGGGTCCGGCGCGCCGGCTCTACCCGACGGCGACGGCATCGCTGACCATGACGGCGACGCCGCTGCCGTTGGGCGCTGCCGCCGTCGTCAACGCCAGAAAGGTCGGACACACCGCTGAGAACATCGTCGAGCCCGCGGTCAACTTCGACCTGCTCGACGAAGGCGGCAGCAACATCGGCCCCTCGATCGCCATCAACGACGACGACGACATCGCCATCGGCTCCGTCGGCGACGACGCGGTCTTCGTCGTCGACGCCAACGGCCGCGTCGATGTCAAAGCGGGCACCGTCAAACGCAACAACCCCGGCCTCACCATCGGCGCCGCCGCCAACACCGTTGGATTCATCAACCCCACCGGCCTCGCCTGGGCAGCCGACGGCCTCTACATCGTCGCCAGCGGCCGCGTCGTCCGCGTCGCCGACGACGGCGTCGCCATCGCCGTCGCCGGCAACGGCTTCAACAACAACGCCATCGTCGGCATCGATGCCACCGACAGCCCTGTCGCCAACGTCGGCCGCCTCGGCCTCACCTCTGTGGGCTTGCCGCTGTTTGGCACGGGCAACGGCCTCAACGCCGTCGACGACGTCGGGCACATGGCCGCGCCGGTGGGCGCGGTCTGCGATCCGGCGCGCATCAACATTTTCGGCAGCCCGCAGAACATCGCCTTCGCCACCGACGTTGCCGGTGAGCGGCTGCTCGCGAGCCTTCCGACGTTCTTCGTCAACTGCACGAACCCCGTCTTGACCCCGTTGAAGACGCACATCGCCGTCGTCACCGAGGCCGGCGTCGTCGGCCCGGTCTCGCTCTTCGAGACCACGAACGTCATCCGCAGCATCGCGACGCACCCCGACGGCGGCACTGTCTTCGTCGTCGCCGCCGCCGCGGACAACAGCGCCTTTGCCGAGCACAAGATGCTCGAGATCGACCTCGACACCGACGTCGTCGTCGACCGCACCGCCGAGCGCGGCGGGGTCCCGTGGGCGGCCGCCGTCGACCACGAC
>JANNAY010001473.1:0-3667 GCA_031384945.1 Deltaproteobacteria bacterium | reverse complement strand
CGTCGTCGTCGTGCCGCCGCCGGTGGTCGCCAGCGTCAGCCCCGCCGCCGTGTGCGCCGACGCCGGCGTCGTCGAGCTGACGGTCAGCGGCAGCGGCTTCCTCGTCGTCGACGACGCGGTCTTCGTCGCCAGCGTCAACGGCGCTGTCGTCACCGCCGTGCCCGCCGGCTGCGTCGACGTCGATGTCGTCGGCCTGCGCGTGCAGAGCTGCACCTCGTTCTCGCTCAGCGTCGACACCGCGACGCTGCCCGTCGGCGGCGTCGAGATCGCCGTGGCGAACCCGGCGCCGGCGGGCTGCAGCGACCAGAGCCGCGCGCTCTTGCGCGTCGACCCGGTGCCCGCGCTCGGCTTCGTCGACCCCGCCGGCGTCTGCCAGGGCAGCGGCGTCGTCACCCTCGACGTCACCGGCGGCGGCTTCGCCATCCTCGACGGCGTCGTCTTTGGCGTCACCGTCGGCGGCGTCGCCGTCACGCCGACGCCCTCTGGCTGCAACGACGTCGACGCCCCCGGCGTCGCGCTGCAGACCTGCCGCGGCTTCACCGTCGACGTTGACGCCGGCGTGCTGCCGCCGGGGCGCATCGACATCGCCGTCGTCAACCCGGGCCCCGACGCCTGCGCTGGCAGCGACGACGACCTCTTCGCCGTCGCGCCGTCGCCCGTCATCGCCGCGCTCTCGCCCGACGGCGTGTGCGCCGTCGGCGCCGGCCTCGTTGACGTCGTCGTCAGCGGCGGCGGCTTCGTCGTCGACGGCGCCGACGCCTTCGTTGTCAGCGTCGATGGCGCACCCGTCGCCGCCGTGCCCGCTGGCTGCGTCGACGTCGACCTGCCCGGCGGCACGGTGCAGTCGTGCAGCTCGTTCACCATCGCCATCGACGCCAGCGGCCGACCCGTCTCCGACCTGCCGATCGTCGTCGACAACCCCGACCTGCCGGGCTGCAGCGGCAGCGCCACCCGCGACTTCGGCATCTTGCCGCCGCCGACCGTGACGGGCCTGAGCAACAGCGACGCCTGCAGCGACGTCGCCCTCGCCTTCGACATCGTGGGCACCGGCTTCGCCGCCCAGAGCGACGTCAGCGTCGGCGGCGTCGTGCCCGACAGCGTCGTCGTCAACGCCGACGGCACGCGCCTGAGCGTCACCTTCGACGCCGGCCTCGCCGCCGGCAGCTACGAGGTCGTCGTCGACAACGGCGACGGCTGCGAAGCCCCGGCCAGCGTCACGCTGCTCGTGCACCCGACGCCGCTGGTGTTCTTCGTCAACCCGCGCACCGTGTGGAACGGCATCGCCATCGACGCCACCGTCTTCGCCAGCGGCCTCGCCGACGTCCCCCTCGCCGTCGACCTCGTCGACGACGCCGGTGCCGTCACCGACCTCGCCTTCGCCGACAGCGGACGCGCCGGACGCGTCATCGCCTCGATCCCCGCCGGCCTTGGCACCGGTGACTACGCCGTGCGCGTCACCAGCGAATTCTCGTGTCAGTCGATCGTCGACGGCACGCTCACCGTCACCGACGCCCTCACCCTCGCCGTCGGCAGCGTCGACCCCGCCTTCGCTTCGCCGACGGTGGCCACCGGCGTCACGTTGCAGACGATCGATCCCCTGCCCGTCGGACAAGAGGGCTTCGCCGGCGCCCCGCAGGTCTACTTGAACCCGACCAGCGGCAGCGGCAGCGCCATCGCCTTGCGCGCCGTCGAGGTCATCGACGCCACGACGCTGAACGCCGTCGTCAGCGGCGCAGCCCCCGGCGTCTACGACATCGTCGTCGTCAACCCCGACGGCGCCGTCGGCGTGCTCGACGCCGCGTTGACCGTCACGGTGGGCGAGCCGCCCCGCGTCACCTCGGTGGCGCCGGCCTCGCTCGACGCCAATTCGCAGAGCAGCGTGACGGTCTTCGGCGCCGACTTCGACACCGCTGCCGTCGGCGTCTCGCTCGAATGCAAAGACTTCATCAGCGGCGCCGACGTGCCCGTCGTTGGCGCCGTCGTCGTCAGCGCCGCCACCGCCGCCGCCCTCGACGTCGACGTCGACGCCACCGGCATCGCCGCCGGCGCCGTCTGCGTCGTCGTCGTCGAGAACGGCGACGGCGCGGTGGCCCGCTTCTCGGCGCTGTCGTTCAAAGAGCCGAGCCAAAATCTCAACGCCTGGCGCGCGGCGTCGCCGCTCAGCGAGGCGCGGCGCGCGCCGGCCCTCGCCGCCGGACGTCCCACCGACACCTCGCGCTTCGTCTACGCCGTCGGCGGCGACGGCGGCACGACGGCCACCGCCAAGCGCAGCGTCGAAGCCGCCCCCGTCGACGCCTTTGGCGCCATGGGCAGCTTCGCGCCGCAGCGAAACGCGCTGCCCGCGCCGCGCACCCTCGCCGGCGTCGCCCGCGTCGGCCGCTTCGTCTACGTCGTCGGCGGCTCTGACGGCACAGCACCGGTGTCGACGACGCTGCGGGCGCAGATCCTCGACCCGCTGGCCGGCCCTGAGGTGCAAGACCTCGGCGCCACCGTCGGCGACGGCGTCGTCGGACTCGGCGGCGGCCTCTACATCTACCGGGTCGCGGCGCTGTTTCCGCCCGGCGACGCGAGCAACCCCGGCGGCGAGTCGCTCGGCGGCGAGCTGTTCAACGTCGAGCTGCCCGACCTGCCCGAGAAGCTGGTGCTCGAGCTCGTGTGGCAAGCGGTGCCCGGCGCCAACGCCTACCGCCTCTACCGCTCGCCGCTGTCGGCCATCAGCGCCGCCACCGACGCCGCCAGCCTCGAGCTGTTGGCCGAGACCACCGACCCGCGCTTCAGCGACGACGGCAGCGCGACGACGACGGCGTCGATCACGCCGCTGCCCGCGGGGTCGACTGGCGTCTGGCACGCGGTCTCGTCGTTGACGACGGCGCGCGAGGCGCAGGCGACGACGGCGGTGCCCGACCCGTCCGATGCCAACCGCTTCTTCCTCTACGCCGTCGGTGGACGCACCGCCGCCAACGTCGTCACCGCCGCCGGCGAGGTCGCCACCATCACCATCGCCGCCGACGGCGCGCAGACGGTGTCGACGTGGCGTCCGCTCACCGCGGCGCTCAGCCAGGCGCGCGCCGAGCTGTGCGCCCTCGCCATCACGCCCGCCGACACCCCCGCCGCCGGCAGCGCCCACGTCGTCGTCTTCACCACCGGACGCCGCGGCAACGGCGCCCTCAGCGGCGTCGCCGACGCTGGCCTCGTCGGCATCGACGGCGACATCACGACGTTGACGACGCAGTCGACGCCGAACCCGACGCGGGCCGGCGCCGGCGGCCTCGCGGCCAACGGCTTCTTGTTCTTGTTCGGCGGCGCCAACGGCAACGTGTCGAGCAACGACGTTTCATCGTCGTTGGTCGACGACGCGCCCACCATCGACGGGTGGAACGCGCTGGGCGGCGGCTCGATGCTCACCGCGCGCCGCTTCCCCGGCACCACGCAAGAGAGCGCGTTCTTCTTCATCGCTGGCGGCGAGACCAACGGCTCCGTCGCCCTCACCTCTGTCGAGCAGACCGTTCAATGAGCAGCTTCATGACGCGCCCGTTCTTCTTCGCCCTCGTCGTCGCCGCCGGCCCCGCCGTCGCCGATGACCCCGAGCTCGACCTCGACCTCGACCCGCCGCCGGCCCCCGCTTCGGCAGCGACGCCAGAGTCGCCGGCCGAGAGTGCGCCGGCCG
>JANNAY010001174.1:0-7249 GCA_031384945.1 Deltaproteobacteria bacterium | reverse complement strand
GTTGCTCGTGATCGTGAGCTCGATCGTCGCCGACACGAGCGTTTCTCCGCCGACAGCAGCGACGATGGCCGCGTCGTCGGCGGACTGCGGTGGCTCGTCGTCCTGGTCGATGGGCGACGCCTCTCTCGCTCCATGGGAGGTGAACCCCGCCGACACCGCACTGATCACAAACGCGCAGAGCGGCGTGGTGCTACTGGATGTTACGTCGGATGTATTGGCGTTCGTTCAAGGATTGAAGGCGAACACTGGGTTCGTGATCAAAAAGACAGATGAAGGCGCGGCTGGGCGCGTCGAGTTCGGCTCGCGAGAAAGCAGCGCGGGCCCACGCCTGGTTGTCGTGACGTCGTCGATCGTGCCGTCACCGCCTGCGTCCCCGAGCGAACCATTTGTCTTGGCAGCGGCAGATTCGTACCTTCGGAAGGGCAGCCCGAATCGGAACCAAGGTACTTTGGCTTCGCTGCGCCTGCGGGCGGCCGGCGACAACCGGGCGCTGATTCGCTTTGAGCGAGCCGCGATTCTGAATGCCCTGCAGAGCCGGCCGCTGCTGGCGGCGCGGCTCGAGCTCACCGTTGTCCACAACGCCCACAACTGGGGCCCGGGGCGCCCCGTCGATGTCCACCGCATGACGACGTCTTGGACCGAGCCGGGGGCGACCTGGAACTGTGCCGCCGACGCGACGACGACCAACACCGAGCCGGACTGCGCGACGCACGCGTGGAGCATGACTGCTTCGCCATTGCCGTACGCGTCGACGCCACTCGCGACCTTCACGGTCACGAACGACACCTCAGGCACGATCGCCGTCGACATGACCGCAGAAGTCAACGCTTGGCTCGCTGCTGCCGACGAGCCGCTTGGCTTGCTGCTGCGCAAGACCGACGAATCCGCAGCTGGCCGCGTCGAGTTTGCCTCGAGAGAAACAGCCTCGGGCCCGCGCCTGGTGCTGCTCGTTGACGACGCGGTGACGACGGACGTTGATGGCGACGGGCGCGCGGACCCACAAGACAATTGTCGTTTGGTGCCGAACCCCGACCAGGCCAACGCAGACGGCGACCGCTTCGGCGACGCCTGCGACGCCTGCCCCAACGACTCGACCAACGACGCCGATGGCGACGGCCGGTGCGGCGTCGGCGGCTTCGCCTTCGTGGCGCCGCCGTCGTTGCGTCGCCTGCCGCAGGATGCGGACGGCAACGTGCCGCTGTTCTTCGTCGGCGACCTGGCGGTGAAGTTGGGCCCCGTCATTAAAGACCCCATCTGGGCGAAGGCACGGTGCATCGACTGGCTGGGTCAATGCATGAGCGTCGGACGGCAGAGCCCTGAGAGATGCACGCGCATCGCGCCGTTGTGCGCGACCGACCAGCCCTGGCTGGAAGAGGGATCGTGCTGTCCAGCGGCGTGCGTGCTCGAACAGGTGCGCCGAGAGGCGAACGGAAACACGAACGATGTTTTCGGCGAGCATCACAGCTGCTTTCCGGGTGCTGTCGAGCAGTACATCGCGGGCGGCGGAAGGATCCCATGAGGGGCGTCATCGTCGTCATTGTGGTCCTGTGCGCGCTGCCAGTCGCGGCATTTGATTCGGAGTGCGAACGGGCGGGTACCTCGTGCACAAGCCTCGAGGCCGCCCGCACCATGTGGAACGACGGCGAGCATGGAGCGATCTGGCGGCGCGCCCGCGCGGTGTCCGGACTGCCAGACGCCGTGGACGAGACCTTCGTCGTCACCACCCCCGTCTATGGTGACGACGTCGACGATCCGCAGTCGCCATCGCCATCCGCGCAGATTCTTCTCGCGCCTGCACCGCTCGACGAAGCTGGGGTCGTGGTCGAACGCACGCTTGACCTCGCCACGATGACGGAATTGCCCGACTTTTCGTTTGCGCTCTGGGACTGGGTGACTGGCAACGAAGCGTGTCCGCCGAGCGGCATCTCTGATTGAAACCAGTGGACTGTGCCACGACTTCAAGGGCCATATTAGTTGGTTGAATTCAACCAATTTTCTACCGCAAGGTCGCGAGATGCACCAGCGTTATCATGCCATGGCTCTTGAGCGCGCTGAGGCTTGCGCCGACATCGCTGAATCCAACCAGCCGCCGAGTCTCGATGTCGTTGAGGTCCTCCAAGCGTGCGATCGACAAGCGCTGATGCTCGAGGCGATTGGCCACCACTTCCTGCAAGATGCTTGGAGCATGGGCCACATGTGGCAGGGATGGGGGTCCCCTTCATTTGACGATTTCAGTGCTGCTTCCGAGGGGTATCAAATCAATGATTTGGCCAAGACTCTGGGCATCGCTCGCGGCATCATTCATGGGGCAAAGGCAGTGAGCGGGATCGACGACGCACTGTGCGCGCCAGGCGTGAACATCGAGTACCGCCTCGGCAGCGACATCGTCGCTGGTGCCGGCGACCTCTTCTGGCCGGTCATCGAGGACGAGAGCGGCAACTACGGCACGCAGCGCCGACGACTCCTCAGTTGCTCGGTGGCGGGTCAGCGCGAGGTCTACGCGGCATCGGCGCGAAGCTTTGGACCGCTCGCTCCGGCAGCACCAGGGATCGACACCGTCATCGCCACCTCGGAAGCCTGCTTTGGCCAGCGCGCGACCAACCGCGCCATGGACCTTGCCGCAGGCATCGACCTGAGCGCTGACGAGGTCACCCAACTCGATCTGAGCCCCGCGGAGCAAGAGCTCCTGCGGTCCTACCGCATTGCCGACGCCATCGAGGCGCAGTTTCTCCCGCTGACCGCCGAGATGCTCGGCCAGCTCCTCGTCCCCGAACGTTTGCGCGCGCGGTGGGCTGACGACATGAACGCCATTCGTCGTGCAATCACGAGAGGAGCCTCGCAACCGACGGCGACGACGCTCGCTGATGGCGGGCTCGGTCCTCTGCTCGGGTTGAAGGCGAACGGGGGCTACCATGTCGACGACGCCGACTACTTCGATCCGACCGGCGCGTGGGGGCCGTCTTCGTCGCCCAACGCTCGGGCCGGGGATGCGATCGTGCGGACATTCAACAAAGCCAACCTCGCCGCGTGGTGTCCTGTGATGACGGTCGACGGCAGCACCGAGCTCTCGCTGCACCGCCTTCGCGACCGCTGTCGCGACGAATCGCTCGACGACGACCTGCACGCGGCTGCTTGCGACATCTGCACCGAGTGGAGCAAGCCCCACGTTCTGCCGCCGGGCGAGACAACGACGCTCTGCTCTGCGCTCGGCGTTGAAGGTGCGGTGACGTTGCCGTTCCAACTCCCACAGGGGATCAACATCGTGCTCAGCCGCGACGATGCAGCTGCGAATCAATGCGGGGCAATCACGGCGGTTGTTGGCACAATCACCATGCAGGGCGACTACAGCAGCTGCGCCGAAATCTCAAGCACTCTTGAAGTTGACTTGAAGGCACCCGATGGCGAGGGCGGCACCGTTGGGCTCGCCGACGCGACCGTGCTCGTTACGATCGACGACGAGGATCCCGTGTTGCTGCGGGCCAGCAGCACGGGACGTCTCTCGCTCGCGATCCCATTTGATACGACCGACGTCCACACAGTCTTGATGCACTTCACAGATGAGCGCCTTCATTTTATCTCACTTGAACAAGATCCACATGCCCATTATGCGGCTGCTGTCGAAGGAGATGGACTCATCGCCTACTCAAATTTCGACCAAAAAGACACTCGTCCATCTTGCTGGCCGACCTGCGAAGAGGAGCTCGCCGCGTGGGCTCGTTGCGGGCCGATCGGCTATTTCTCATCGCTCAACTACTGTGGCTTTGAGGCTTGCGTTTGCTGCGATTGAGAATCGAAGGCTGACGACTGGCAGGAAGCGCGAAGTCAGACGCGCTTCGTGTGGTTCTGCAGCAACGTCGACAACCGCATCGGCTTCGGCCGCTTCTCCGCCGGCGTCTGCGGTCCCGTCGCATCCATCAACACGAGGCGCAGCGAATCGCCGTCGAGCTCGGCGACGCGGAAGCCGCCTTTGACGGGAGCGACGACGAAGATGCCGCCGTCGACGGGCAACAACGTGATCTCGCGGACGAGCCAGTCGTCGTCGCGGAAGTCGGTGCGCACCAACGTGTGACGACGACGAGAGTGGAAGCCCGCCAATGCAAACAGGCCCGGGTGCAGGCGCAGGCCGAGGGCGTCTTTCAGCAGCACGCCCTTGTCGACGAGCGACTTCTGCAGCGGCTCGGTCGACGTCAGCTTCTTCGGCTCTGCCTTCTTCGCCATCGCCAACAAGCCCGCGCCAGAACCGACGGGCAAGACGATGTCGTCAGCAGGAATCTTGGCGAGGGCGCTCTTCACCTCGTCGGGCGTGAGCGCGCGACGGTCGACCGACGACGAGAACGCCAGCAACAACGACGTCGACAGCAGCTCGGCCGGCGTCAAGACGGCGTCGAAGCGCAGGCCGTCGGCGCGGCGCGCGAGCAGGCGGCGGCCGAGGCGGGCGACGAGCTCTTCGCTGTCGAGGTCGGGACCAAAGATGTGCTTCTCACCGCCACCGTCGACCTTGTGGCGCTCGTAGACGACGGCGATCTCGTCGAGCAGCCAGTGGTCTTCTTGTCTCACCGAGCCGTCGTCGTCGACGATCAGGTGCACGAGGCGGGCGTCGCACTCGGTGACCGGGGCGATGCGGTTGAGGGCGTCGTCGGTGATGCGAAAGGCCGCGGGGTCGATGATGCCGCGTTCGACGAGGCCAGCGTAGGTGCCCTGGTAGTCGACGGGCTCGCGGGCCTGCTTGTCGAGAGCGTGCAGCGGCGACTCGTCGACGAAGAACAAGTCGCAGGTGAACCGCAAGAGCGCCAGCTCGTCGTCGGAGAGGACCAGCAAGCTCACGACGACGACTTCTCGATCTTCGCGAACGAGCTCAGCAAGGCTTCGGCAATTTCGCCGAGGCCGCCTTCTGCGTCGCCGTCTGCGTCGTCGAAGCCGCCCGCGTCGCCGACGAATTCGAGCGCGGCGCCTTCTGTGGAGGCGGAGAGCCGCCGCCCTTCGCTGATCACCGCCGACGTCAGCAGCGACGTTCTGGCGCGCGCGATGATCGAGCCGGGCGAGAGGCGGGCCAGCGCGCTGCCACGTTCTTCGGCCGACACGTCACCGAGCAGCTTCAAGACGCCGCCGTCGGCGATGCCCGAAAACGCCTGCTCCATCGCCAGCAGCGCCAGCAATGCTTTTTGCACGCCGGGTTCGAGCTTCTTCATCTTCTCGAGGTGGGCCAGGATGGCCTTGTTGACGTCGAGGTCGCCATGCTTTTGCGACTTCGACAGCGCCGATTTCAGTCGACGTTGAATGTGCTGCAACCGCTTGCGCAGGTTCGACAGGCGCTCGCGCAGCTCAGCCAGCTCTTTCTTCTTCTGGTCGACGAGCGCGCGCTCCCATCCCGCTTTCGCGAGCTCGCTGACGAGGCGAATCGACTTCTCGCGCAAGAGCTTGTGCTCATCGAGAATTTGCGAGCGCGTCTCTTCGAGCACGCGCACCATCGAGTCGATGCCCGACGTCGTCGTCGTCGACGTCTCCAACGACGGCGGCAAACGCGCCCGCTCGCTCGAGAGGCGCGGGTCGGTGTGGGTGCGCTCGAAGCCATCCGTCGGCTTCGGCGGCACCGGCGCGGTCGTCGGCGCAGGCGGCGTCGACGCAGGCTTCGTCGGCGTCGCAGCCGTCGCAGCAGGCGTCTTCGTCGTCGAAGGAAGAGGACCCCCAGGCGGGATCTTTTTTCCGCCGCCGCCGCCTCCTGAGATCGTCATGGTCGGGGTCTATAGCGCACGCGTCTCACGGAAGGGCCCACGGTTCACGCACCCGCGCGTAGACATCGCGCGGCAGCTGCACCAACAGCGGCTGCTGCGCGGGATCGAGCCACATGACGACGTCGGTGAGGGCGTTCTGCGTCATCGCCGTGCAGCCGACGGTGGGGCTGTTCGGCCGCCGCCACACGTGCAGAAACACGCACGATCCGCGTCCCTTGATGGGGCGTTCGCCGACCACGCTGTCGACGGCGTGGTTGTGGTCGACGACGACGACGAGGTCGTAGAGTGCGTCTCTTTCGCGCAGCATTTTCTCTGCGCTGTTCCACGACTTCTCGGGCGGCGGCGGCGCGAGCACGCGGTTGTAGAGGCCGCTGGTGACGTCGTCGACGCAGACGTCGCCGGCTTCGATGACGTGCTTCGCCATCTTTGTCGCGGGCACACCGACCTTGCCGAGCACCGACGTCAGGCGAAAGACGTCGGCGGGGGCGCGGCCATCACCCTCCATCTTTTTTGGATCGGCGGGGCCGCTGGCGAATTCGTGGACGCCGATGCCCCAGCCGAGGCCGCCGTCGCCGACGACGACGTCGATGGCGGCGCCGACTTTGACGAAGGCCCCGCCTGTTGACGCGGCGCCGCGCTGGTAGCGCTGCAAGCGGCCCGTCGTCGCCGTCCACGACGCCGTGGTGACGACGACGAGCTGGTCGCTGCCGTGGGTCGGCGGCGCCTCTGCGTACGCTTGCGCGGCGAGGGCGACGACGACGGCAGAGAAGAACATCACTCGCAGCGGGCGCGCGTGGTGCGGAAGCCCGTGAGCGCGGTGCCGTCAGAGAAGAGCGGCGTGCCGAGCTCGTTGACGAGGTCTTCGACGTACGCGTGCTGGTTCCACACCGACCGCGCCTGCGCCCACGACGTGCCCGTGTTGTGCATGACTTCGACGCCGCCGAAGCTGGCCGGGATCAAGAACGAGTTGCTGACGACGAGCAGGTCAGCGTGGCCGTCGAGGTCGACGTCAGCGATGGTCGAGTACTCGAAGATCGTCGCCGAGCCGCGGTTGTTTGCGTAGATGAGGCCGTCGTCATCGGACCAGGCGTGGATCTGCGCCTCGTCGCTGTAGACGATCTCTTGGCTGCTGTTGCCTTCGAAGTCGAAGCCGGCGGGGCCGGCGGCGCCGGTGCCGTCCGAGATGCTGCCGTCGTTCGCGGCGCCTTCGTTGGGGTTGTTTCTGAAGACCTCGTCGAGCTGCGTGCCGGTCCAGTGGTAGCCGGTGATCAGCTCGTGGTTCGCGCTGATGATCTCGCGCGTGCCGTCGCCGTCAAAGTCGAGGATGGCGACGTTGGTCGGGATGATGTTGCACGGGTCGTCTTGCCCTTCACCGCCGCCGCCGCCGGGCGGCGCTTCGCACTCGCGGCCCATCTGGCTCTGCGTCGCGGGCACGAAGGGGTCAGAGAGGCTCGCGCCGGTTTGACCGTTGAGCACGAACAGCTCGCTGCCACGCACGACGACCTCGTTCTTGCCGA
>JANNAY010001467.1:0-8340 GCA_031384945.1 Deltaproteobacteria bacterium | reverse complement strand
CCTTGGCGCCGTCGCCGGCGAGCAGCTGGCGCGAGAAGGTCGCTGTGAAGGGCGCGTAGGCGACCGCGGCGCAGTCGGCGATGTCGGCGTCGGCGACGGCCATGCTGACGACGTCGATGCTGGCGCCGACGACGACGACATCGACGACGCGGTCGCGGGTGGCGCCGCCGGCCGCGAGGCCATCGAGGGTCAGCGCCGTCAGCGTCGGGCGGTTCGGATCGAGGAAGACGGTGTCAACGACGACGATGCGGCGCCCGGCTTTTTCGCGGACGCAGGCGGACACGGTCTTCGTGCCTTCGGTCGATGACGACAACACGAAGGTGCGCGGCGAGGTCGGCGCTTCAAAGGTCGAGAGCGCGTCGCAACCGCCCTGCGAGAGCGCGCCTTCTTGGTAGGCGACGCCGTCGACGTCGTTGGGCACTTGCAGCGTGAGCGACAGCGTCGTCGACGACGTTCGCGCCGCACCGGCGTTGATCGTGAGCGAGGTGTCGAGGGCCGATGGCGGCGCGCTGTCGAGCTCGATGGTGTCGGTCGCCAGCGTCGTGTTCTTCGCGCGGTCGCGGAAGCAGACGGCGACGACCTTGACGCCGTCGCCGGCGGAGAGAACGAAGCCCGCCACCGCCTGCGGCGACGTCGCCGGCAGCGCCGTGTACGTGGCCGACGAGCAGTCGAGTCCGTCGTTGCCGACGGCGCGTTCGACGGCGTCGGCGGCGAAGTTGATCGACAACGCCGTCGTCTGCGACGTGGCGAAGCCGGCGCCGGCAGCGATGACGACGGTGTGGGCGGCGGCGAGCGGCGGTGTCTGGTCGAGGGTGATCGACGTCGAGATGAGCAGCGAACGGTTGCCGGCGCGATCGCGCAGGCAGAGGTTGACCGACTTGCTGCCATCACCCGACGGCAACGTCAGCGCCGCCGTCGTGGCGAACGCGGCATAGGCGGTGTTGTCGCAGTCGAGCGCCGACGTCGACAGCGCCATCTCGATCGCGTCGCTCGAGCTGATCGAGGCACCAATCTGCGTGCTGTTGGTGAAGCCCGCCTGGCCGTTGCCAGTGAGCGTGATGGTGCCCGTCGGCCGCGTCTCGTCGAGCAGGATCGTGTCTTGCGCGAGCGCCGTGCGCCCCGAGTCGTCTTTGAAGCACACCGACACTGTCTTGAGCGCGTCGCCGGCAGAGAGCGTGATGACGCCGTTCTGTGCGAACGCCTGGTAGCTGGCGGTGGCGCAGTTGAGCGTGGCCGCCTCGACGATCGAGGCGAGGTGTACGTCGGGCGGCGCGTCGAGGGCGACGGCGACGTTGACGCGGTTGGCGGCGGTGTCGGCGCCGTTTTGCAGCACGACGCGGCCGACAGGATTGGCAGTGTCGAGCACCGCTGACGCCGTCGCCGACGAGATGTTGCCGACGATGTCTTTGAAGCAGGCGTTGATGCTCTTGGTGGCGTCGCCGGCCGACAGCGCGAGGCTGATGTCGACGGTGGCGCCAGAGGCTGCGGCGTAGGTGGCGACGTCGCAGTCGAGGCCGCCCTCGGCGACGGCGACCTGCGTGGTGCCCGTGCCCAACGTCAAGCGCGCCTTGACGGCGGTCTTGTGCACGAAGCCGGCGGAGGGCGCGGGGCTCGACGTGTCGTCGACGATCGCCGCCGACACGCCCTGCGGCGGCAAGCGGTCGAAGATGATGTCGTCGCTGACGACGGCGGTGTTGCCGGCGCGATCGCGCAAGCAGGCGCGCAGCGTGTTCGCCACTTCGTTGTCAGGACCGGGCAGCTGCACCGTCTTCGTCGCCACCGCGGGCTCGAAGCTCGCCGTGTTGCAATCGATGGTCGGGGCGCTGCTGACGGCGATGGCGTCGACGTCGGCGGCGAAGGTCAGGTCGACCAACACCAGATCGCTCTTCGTGCGCGCGGCGCCACCGTTGATGACCAGCGTGCCCGTGGGAACGACCGTGTCGACCTCGATGGTGTCGTCGTCGTAGAGGGTGCGCGTCGGCGTCTTCACGCACACGCCGATGGTGCGCACGCCGTTCGCGAGTGCTGTCACGTTGGGCGTGGCGTTGAAGGCGGTGTAGCCGGCGGCGGCTTCGCAGACGTCGACGACGTTGTCGCCGTTGGCGTCGATGTTGGCGGCGTCGATCAAGATCTTCGAGGTCTGCGCGTCAGACGGGGCCAGCACGTTCAACACGACGGTCGACGTGCGCGAGAACGCGGCGCCGCCTCCGGCGATGACCTCGACCTGGTTCAACGCCGACAGGTCGACCTCGATGGCGTCACCGGCGCGGCTGCGGTTGTCGGCGGCGTCTCTGAAGCAGGCGGTGGCGCTCTGTGGTCCGCCACCTGACAGCACGACTTGCTTCGTCAGCGGCGGGCTCAACGACGACAGCGCGGCGAAGTCGTTGGCGACGAGGCGCTCGCAGTCTTGGTCGCCGGCGACGAGGGCAACGGCGGTGACATCGGCGTCGACGGTGAAGCGGCCGCTGACCTGCAGCGAGGTCACGGTGGCCGCGCCGTCGTTCAACACGATGGAGCCTGCGGGCGGCACCCGGTCGACGACAATGCTGTCGGTGATCTTCGTCGTGCGGCCGGCGGCGTCTTTCAAGCACGCGGCCACGGTGGTGTTGCCATCGGCGTTGAAGCTGACGCGCAACAGCGGTGAGAACGGCGCAAAGGCAGCGGTGTTGCAGGCGACGTCGGGGACGCCGACAGCGACGGCCACGACGTCGGCTGAGGCGCCGATGACGTCGACGTTGACATCAACGGCGTCGGTCTGCCGCCCGGGTACGCCGCGCACAAACGCAGCGCCGCTGGCGACGGAGAGCGAGCCCGTCGGGTCAGCCCGGTCGAGCAAGATGGTGTCGCTCGCCGTCGAGCGGTTGCCGGCGCGATCGGCGAAGCAGCCAGTGACGGTGCGGGCGCCGTCTGGAGCTGCGCCGCCGAGCACGACCGTGGGCGTGGCGCCGGTGAAGGGCACGAGGGTCGCGGTGGCGCAATTGACGGCGCCTTCGGCGAAGAGGGCGCTCACGACGTCGGCAGCGTCGCTGACGTTGCCGTCGACAGAGGTGTCGATGGTGAAGGTGGCGCCGTTGTCGGCGACGAGCTTGGCGACGGGCGCGAGGGTGTCGACGGTGACGGTCAAGCGACTCTGCGAGACGTTGCCGGCGTCGTCGCCGAAGCAGCCGACGAAGGTGACGGCGCCTTCGCCGAAGGGGCCCTGGCTCTGCGGAAACACGGGCACCGCCGGCAACGTCGACGGGCAGGCGAAGGGCTCGGCGCCAAGGGCGAAACGGGTGGCACCGTCGAGGGTGGCGTTGACGGCGATGGTCGACGTCGTGACGAAACCGCCGTTGCTGGCGACGACGAGGGCGCCGTTGGGAGCGACGGTGTCGAGTCTGACGTCGTCGCTTCTGACGTCGCGGTTGCCGGCGGCGTCGACCAATTCGACGAAGACCGTGCGCAGCGCGTCGGGCAAGGGCAGCGTGAACGTCGTCGTCGGGTTGAAAGGCAAGTCAGGACCGGCGAACGCGCTGCTCGACGACAAGCGCATGCCCACGACGTCGGCCGAGGCGTTGTTGATGGCGACGACGACGTCAGGGTTCTTCACGACATCGACGCCGCCGGCCACGACGACGGCGAAGGTCGGACGGGTGTTGTCATGCACGATGGTGAGCGAGCGCGATTGGGCGAGCGCCGAGGTGCTGCCGGCGCGGTCGATCGATCTGACGACGACGGTGTTGGTGGCGTTCGGCGTCAACGTGACCGACGCGGTGCTCGGCGACGACACGATCGTGGGCGCGCCGCCGTTGACGGTGATCGAGAGCTTCTCTGCGCCGCTGCCAGCGCCGTCGTTGGCCACGACGTTGAGCGTCTCTTGCGCGTTCGACGCGTTCGAGAACAAGGCGCCGTTGACGACGCGGCAGGTGGCGCAGCTGAGCGACAGCACGTCGGGCGCCGCGCGATCGACCAGGATCGACGCCGAGAGCGTGACGGCGTTGCCGACGGCGTCGACGAAGCGGGCGCCGACGACGGCGCGGCCGTCGGTGGCGCCGATCAAGCGCTGCACGTCGCTGCCGCCGACGAACGGAAAGGCGAGGTCGGCGTCGTCAAAAGCGCCGTCGGCGTCGAGGTCGAGCTGCACGCGTGAAGGCGCTTCGACGCCAGGACTCACGAGCAAGCGCACCTGGTCGCTGGTGGTGGCGACGACGTTGCCGTCGACGGCGGCGAGGGCGAAGCCCGTGTCGGGGGCGCTGGCGTCGATGCGCAACGTCACCGACAGCGGCACCGTGGTGCTGTTGCCGGCGGCGTCGACGAGGTTGGCGAAGATGGTCTGGTCGCCCTCGATGTTCTGCAGCGCGGGTGCTGTGACGTCGTTGCGCGTCTGGCCAGGCAGGGCGGTCGGTGACAACGCGCGTGTCGGCACGTCAGCTCCTGACGACAAGAAGCTCAAGCGGTAGCCGTAGACGTCGGCGACGAGGCTGTTGTCGTCGAGCAAGACGCTGCCGCCGGTGCCGTTTTTGGCGGTGCCCGTGCCGATGGCCGGCGTGTAGAGCGCCGAGCGCAACACGCGCACGCCGCCGACAACGGCGGATCCTGCGGCGTCGACGGCGAACGCGGCGCCATTTCCCGTCGACGGGGGCGTGCGGTCGTGGATGACGAACGTCGATGACGGACCCGAACAGTTGCCTGCCTGGTCGCAGGCAAACGCGTGAAGCTTGTGCAGCTTCTCGACGACGGCGCCGGCCACGGTGGGCAGCGCGATGGTGCAGGTGCGGGCGTCGTCGCACTGTCCAGAGAGCGCGGCGATGGCGGGCGTTGCGGCGGGGGCGGTGTCGGCGACGACGACGCGGGCGCGGGCGAGGGGGGCTGTGGCGCCGGCGCCGGCGTCGCCGTCGACGACGATGTCGACGTTGCCAAAGGCGGTGAAGCGGGCGTCGAGGGCGCCAGCGGCCGTGGTGACGACGACGGTGGGGGCGTTGGGCGCGATCGTGTCTTTGGTGACCGTGGCGGTCAGCACGTCGCTGGTGGCGTCGGCGCCGGTCTGAAATTGCACGAAGACGGCCACGGTGCCGTCGGCGAGGGCGCCGATATCGACGACGTCAGCGCCGGCGTTGGCGATGGGTTGAAAGGGCAGCTCGGCCTCAACCGTCGACGCCGTGATCGGATCGCCAGCCCGCGCGCGAATCGCCGTGGCGACGGCGCCACGCAGGCGCACGCGCACCTGCGCCGTGTTGACGAACGACGTCGGTGCGCACTGGCCCGATGATCCGGCGCAGATGTCGAAGGCGCCCGACACTTCAGACAAGCGCAAGGCCTGGGCGGTGGTGACCACGCCCGCGGGCAGGGCCGTCGTCGTCGTTACCGGCTGGTGCCGATCGGCCGACGCGGTGATCACGTAGCTCTCGCCGGCCAACGTCGCCGGCAAGTTGCTGAAGCGCACGTCGCCATCGTCGCCAGTGACGTCGACGCGCTCGAAGCTGCGTCCGCCGGCGAGGCGGGCTCTGACGATGATGCCGGCGTGGGCGGTGTCGTCGGCGGCAGCTTCTTCGAGGCGCGCGTTGACGACGAGGGTGCCGGTCAAGAGCGACAGATCGAGCCGGTCAGCATCGGCGGGCGGCGCCCCCGGCAGCTGAGCAGCGATCACGCCAAGCGAGCGGCGGGCGGTCTGCCAGCCGTCTTTGCTGGCGACGACGACGACGCCCACGGCTTCTCTGACGTCGGCGACGACGAAGGATCCGTCGGCGGCGCTGACGGCGGTGCCGATGACGACGTCGTTTTCGTCTCTGACGTCAATGGCGACGCCGGCGTGGTCGGCTTCGACGTCGGGGACGCCCTCTTTGACGACGACGCCAGCGACGCGGGCGCGCAGGCGCATGGTCAGCTGCGGCGTGTCGATGACGCTGACGGTGCCCACGCGATCGCTGACGGTGAGGCGCAGGGTGACGGGCTCGGCATCGTTTGGCGTCGGCAAGGCAAGGTCGAACGAGGTCGAGAAAGGCGCGTCGTCGATCAGCGCTTCTTCATCGCCGCCAGCGCGCACCAGCGAGACGCTGACGAGCTCGCTGTCGCCGCCGTTGTCGGTCAGCGTCAAGCGCGCGCGACGCTCGCGCAGCAGGCCGTTGTCGGCGTTGTCGACGACGACATCGACGTCGGGGGCTTCGCTGTCGAGCAGCACGCGCACGCTCACCGGCGCCGACAGGTTGCCGGCGCGGTCTCTGACGACGGCGGTGACGACGTGCTCGCCGTCGACGTCGAGGTTGAGCGCGCGGGGTATCAGCACGCGGCCGCCGGCGCTGACGATGGCGTCAAAGACGTCGCCACCGATGCCATCGACATCGACAGAGACGGCGTCGACGGCAGAGATGACGTCTTGGCCGTCGACGGTGGCGGCGAGGGCGCCGTCGTCTGCGAGCAAGAGCGCGCCGTCGCTGCGCAGCTGTCCGAGCGAGAGGCCGAGCACCTCGGGCGCGCTGACATCGCGCACGATCGACGTCGAGAACGCCTCTGATGTGAAGATGAAGGCGTCGTCGTCAGAGCGCACCTGAAACTGCGCGAAGACAGCGATGGGTCCTTCGCGCGCGGGCAGCGGCTGGTTGATGGTCGCGGCATAGGGTTGAAACGGCAGCTCGTTGCCGCCGTCGTCGAGAAACGACGCCTGGGTCGACAACCGCATCTGCGACACGCCGCCGAACGCCAGCACCGCGAGGGGCGCTGCGTCGCCGCTGACGAACGAACCATCCGGGCCGACACGCGACGTCGGACCGTTCTGCGGCAACAACACCGCCGTCACCGGAAACAAACGCAGCGCGGCCTCGCCGTCGAACGTCTGCGCCAGGGCCGCGCCTTCGCCGGTCTCGCCGACGTTGACGTTGAGGCGAAAGTCGGGCGTGAACCCCTGGCTCTCGCCAACGATGGCGTAGGTGCCGGTCGACAAGCAGTTGAAGGTGAAGTCGCCGTCGTTGCTGACGACGGCGTCGACGAAGCGCACGCCATCGCTGGTCTTCACGAACAGCGAGACGTCGCGTTGGCCGGCGGCGGCGTCTTCGACGTCGACGGTGCCGGCGATGCTGCCGGGGCCGCAGTTGCCGTTGCCGTCGAAGACGAAGACGACGTCGCCTGCATCGCCGATGCCGCCGGGCACCACGGTGATGGGGACGATGACGGGTGCGCGGTAGAACGAGGCGGTGCCGTCGACGACGACGGTGTAGGCGCCAGGGACGACGTCGTCGAAGACGAAGCCGCCAACGCCTTCGTTGGGGGCGCCACCGACGTCGATCTCGATGAGCTCTCGCCTGACGTCGGCGCCGTCGGCTTGCAGCGCGCGACCCTCGGCGTCGAGCAGCCTGACGCGAATGGCCCCGAGCTCGATGGTCAACGACTCCGGCGTCGACGTTGGGTTCTGCAGCACCACACGTCCGACGAGCTGTCCCAGCTGCTGCTGGTCGGCCGGCGTCGCCGGGTCGAAGGGGTTTGTCGGCGTCACCACCTCGCAGCCGGCGATGGCGAGAGCGAGAACGAACGCGGCAGACGCGATGGCAGAGAAACGCATGGGTGGCCCCGTGAGCTGCGACGTCGAGGTCGCGGCTCGCAAAAAAGCGGACCGCCGACCTTACGTCACGACGCCAACAGACCATCCGGACGCCACGTCATCTGTTCGGCGATCCAGCGCACAGTGAGAGGCCCTCCCACACGCGCACAGATGGCGCTCCGGCCGCGACGCACATCCTCGCCGTCGAGCGCGTGAGCCGGCCAGGATTTCTCTTGTGCTGCGCACGGCCTCAATCACGAAGCCGCCGGGCCGGAGACAACCAAGAACGCGAAGGGCTTGCCCCCGCCTTCACAAATCCCCCGCCTTCACAAAATGTAGCGGGAGAGGTCTTCGCGGCCGAGCAGCGGGGCGAGGCGTTTCTCGACGAGGGCGCGGTCGACGGTGAGGGCGCGGTCGTGGCGGTCGGCGGCGTCGAAGGATTCGTCTTCGAGCAGCTTCTCGAGCACCGTGGCGAGGCGGCGGGCGCCGATGTTCTCTTGTCGTTCGTTGGCGGCGACGGCGACCTCGGCGATGGCGTCGAGGCCGTCGTCGGTGAATTCGACGACGAGGCCTTCGGTGAGCAAGAGCGCCTGCGTCTGGCGAATCAGCGAGGCCTCGGTCTCTTTCAAGATCTTCACGAAGTCGCCGCGCGTCAGCGGCTTGAGCTCGACGCGAATCGGCAAGCGACCCTGCAGCTCAGGGATGAGGTCGCTCGGCTTGCTCATGTGAAAGGCGCCGGCGCAGATGAAGAGCACATGGTCGGTGCGCACGGGGCCGTGCTTCGTCGAGACCGTCGACCCCTCGATGATCGGCAGGATGTCGCGCTGCAC
>JANNAY010001112.1:0-3196 GCA_031384945.1 Deltaproteobacteria bacterium | reverse complement strand
GACGACGACACCGGCGACGGCGCGGGCGTCGGCGGAAACGCATTTGTCGGGGGCGGCGATGTGATCGGCGTGACGGCGATGGCCGGTCCGTCGGCCGAGGTGCCGAACGTCGACGAGGTCGTCGGCGATGAACGCATCGGCATGGGCCCCGACGTCTCTTTCGGCGGCGACGACGACGATGACGACGACGACGACGACGACGGCTTGATGCGCACCATCAGCTTGCCGTCGCGAAAGGCCGTCTTGACGACGACAGGACCGGTGGGCGCTTCGTAGGTGAAGCTCGTCGGCTGGTTGCCGTCGATGGCGGCCTGCTGATCAGACGGCGCGATGTCTTTCAACAGCATCATCACGTGGTCGTTCTGCAGCGCGCCCTTCTTGGCGTCGACGAGGGGCTCGAGCGCGCCGCCGCGCATCAGGAAGATGTTGTTGCCCCCTTCGATCATCAGGGCTTCGCCGCCCTTTTGCAGAAGTTGAGAGATGAATCCGTCCAGTCGCGCCATGGGGCCAGACGCTGCCCGGTTCGCAACGGTGCCATCAACCGGTGTCTCTCTCTCTGCGGCGACGTTGGTGGGGGGGTTTGCACGCGGATCGGGGTCGGGCAGGCGTCATTCCGGAGGCGATCATGTCCGTGATGAGCGATGTCTGGATCCGCGAGCAGGCGACGAAGCACGGGATGATCGAGCCCTTCGTCGATCGGCAGAACCGCCAAACCGAGCAGGGGCAAGGCGTCATCTCCTACGGCCTCTCCTCCTACGGCTACGACGCCCGCGTCTCGCGCGAGTTCATGATCTTCACCAACGTCGACAGCGCCATCGTCGACCCGAAGAAGTTCGACGAAAAAGCGTTCGTGCGCCGCGAGCTCGACGTCTGCATCATCCCGCCCAACTCGTTCGCCCTCGCCCGCACCGTCGAGTACTTCCGCATCCCGCGCGACACGATGGTCATCTGCCTCGGCAAGTCGACCTACGCCCGCTGCGGCATCATCGTGAACGTCACGCCCCTCGAGCCCGAGTGGGAGGGTCATGTGACGTTGGAATTCTCGAACACGACGCCTTTGCCCGCGAAGATTTACGCGGATGAAGGCGCCTGCCAGTTTCTCTTCTTGAAGGGAGACCAGCCCTGCGAAGTGTCGTACAAAGACCGCAAGGGCAAGTACCAGGGACAGCGCGGCGTCAACCCGCCTCGTCTCTGACGACGACGCCGCGGCTGCTTTGGGCCCGCTCAGCCGGCGATGGCCAGCGAGTGCCGCTCCTGCTCTTTCTGCTTCAGCGTCGCTACCTTGGCCTGCAGCGCGGCGTCTTTCGTGTGCGCGGCGATCTGGTCGAGGCGCTCGATGACGCCGAGGTTCTTCTGGTGCGCCGTCTCTTCGGCGGCCTTGCGCTGCAGCGCGATCTTCTGCTGCTCCATCTGCAGGCGCTCGGCGTTCTCTTTGGCTTTGCGCTCGGCCTCGATCTTGGCCGTCTTCTTCGCCTCGTCGACGGCCGTTTGCTTCGCGGCCTCTTTCGCCGCCTTTGCCTTCTGCAGGGCGGCCGTGTCGGCGTGGGCGGCGACGGGGGCGAGGGCGACGGCGGCGGCGACGATGGCGGTCTTGAGGTTCATGGCGTCTCTCCGTTGTTGCTTCCCCGGAGCGGGGAGCATGGAGATGTTGTCGCCAATCTGGTGATTTACTGTCAAAAGGATCTGGTAACGGGCCGGTAAAGGGTCGGTTATGATTCCGTAAGAGACTGCGCAGTGTAAAGACATCGTAAGCGACTTGGTAAAGGGCCGGTAAAAGCAGTGGCCGGCGTCACTCAGCCGAGTCAGAAGAGCTTGAGCTGCTTCGACTTGTCGAGACGCACAAACGTCGACGCCTGCTGCGCCCACAGCGTGCCGTCGTGCATTCGATCCTGGCCGGCCACGACGGAGACGCTGGCTCCCACCTCGTCGTCCTGTCTGACGTTCAGGCCGACGCGCTTGCAGGTGGCGCGAAAGAGGGCGCCGATCATGTTGGCGTAGTTGCCGGTGCCGGTCTGGCGTTTGCCGAAGCGCGGGTCGTAGAGCTGGTCGCCGTCGCCGCGGCCGTCGCGGGCGCGGGTCTCGACCACGCGGTGCAGGATCTTGTCGGCCCGATCGGGGAACGCCTCGCGCACGCGCTGCTCGAAGACCGCGGCGACCGAGCCAGGCAGGCGCAGCAAGACCCAGCCGGCCGAGACCGCGCCGGCGTTGGCGGCGGCCTCGAGGATCTTCGGCATGTCCTCGTCAGAGAGCCCCGGGATGATGGGCGCCGTCATGACCCCGACCTCGAGCCCCGCCTTTGCCAACGTCTCGATCGTGCGCAGCCGCCGCGCTGGCGTCGCCACCCACGGCTCGATCGCCCGCGCCTTCACCGGGTCAAAGAACGGGATCGAGATGCTCACCCCCACCCGCGCCGTCTGCTGCAGTTGCAACAAAAGCTCAAGATCGCGCTCGATCAACGGTGACTTGGTGATGATGCCAACCGGATTGCGGTATTTCGCACAAACGGCGAGACACGCCTGCGTCAGCTTGTAGCTCGCCTCGAGCGGCTGGTAGCAGTCGGTCACCCCCGAGAAGACGATGGTGTCTCCCTTCCATGATGGCTTGTCGAAGGCCTCTTCGAGCAGCTGCGCCGCCTTCAGCTTCACATGAATCTTGGTGTCGAAATCAGTGCCCGCGCCGAGACTCAGATACTCGTGGCTGGGGCGGGCGTAGCAGTAGGCGCAAGCGTGCTGGCAGCCGCGGTACGGGTTGACCGAGAAGTTGAAGCCGATGTCGGGGCTGTCGTTGGTCGCGAGGATGCTGCGCGCGTGGTCTTCGTAGACCTCGACCGTCGTGCCCGGGTCCATGCCGTCGAGGTAGCGCCGCTCGGTCGTCGCGAACGGGTTCGGCGGGTTGTCGATCTTGCGGGGCTCCATGGGCTGAACGTAAGTTCAGTCTTCGGGGCTGGCAATCTGGGCGAGGTTCTGTTGGCGAAGGCGGCGACGCAGTCTGCGGCGGTTGACAACGACGTCGACGACGACGACGACGCCGCATGCGCCGTCTTTTTCTGCTGCTGTCGACGTTCTCTCTGCCGCTGCTCGCCCACCAAGGCCACGGCGCCACGCCGGCCCATGTGCACGTCGGCAACGTGCTCGGCGCCCCCGTCGACGTCGGCGCCATCGTCTTCGTCGTCGCTCTCGGCGTCGCTGCCCTCGTC
>JANNAY010001465.1:0-1707 GCA_031384945.1 Deltaproteobacteria bacterium | reverse complement strand
ATCGGCTTGGTCCGTTGGGAGCGCAGCGCGTTAGACGAAGACCATTACTTCACAACTTGTGGACCGCTATCGAGCTTCATCCAGTTCAAATGGGTTTCCTTCAACGGCGATGAGGGTTCGGATCGTGACTTCGTTGAGGTTGGTGGCGCTGTAGACATCGGCCACTGCGTTGATGTTGCTGATGCTACCGGGCGCGAGCTTGCTGCCGAGGATCGTCGTGCCCAAAGACAGTGTGCGGCTCTGCAGCGTGAGCCCACTGTTGGCGGCGAGGGTCAGGTCTTGGCCGTTGTCGCCGTCGGCGAGGTCGGCGGGCACACCGGTGATGGCGGCGAATGGGTAGGCGACGCCGCCGCTGGCGAGGTCGCCGACGCGCAGGGCTTCGTCGATGGTGACGTCGCCAACAACGTCGGCGTCGCTGGCGTTGCTGACTTCAGCGGCGACACCGACGTTGAAGGCGACCGCCAATCGCCCCAGCGGCGCGGGTGGCAGCTCGTCACCGTCGATGGTGACGACGAGGCGGGCGGTCGCCGGCGGCGCTACGTCGAGCGGCTCGACGGCGCCGACGTCGATGGCGAAGTTGCCGTCGACCACGACGACGCTGGGTTGTTCTTCGTCCCACAACACGGTGTCACCGTCTTTGATGGCGAGGCCGACGGTGAACGAGCCGTTGGCCGGCTGATCACCATCGTCGAGGTGGCCGCTGAACAAGAAGGTCTGCGCCGAAGCCGACGTCGACACGAGCAGAAGGAAAAGAGCCAGACGAGAGGCGGTCATTTGAACACCAGGTTGCCGACGGCTGTGTTGGAGCATTCGGCGTTGACGATGGTGGCGCAGCTGCCGTTGCAGTCGCGGCGCTGGCTGCCGGCGCAGTTGTCAACGGCCGAGCAGGTGTCGAGCGCGCTCAACGAGTTGACGTTGGCGCAGGTCGTGTTCGTGATGCGAAAGAGCGTCGTGCTGTTCTGCGCCGCCGAGAAGTGGCGCGCCTTCAGCGTTCCCGCTGCGAGCGCCGTCAGCGGCACCGTCGACGGAAAGTCAGAGTTGTTGAGCCCGTTCGTTAGCAAGTCGACGTTAGCGACGGCGTTGGTCGCGAAGTCAGTGGCGACCAGGTTGCCGCTGATGCGCGTGGCGTCGATCGAGCCATCGGCGAGCGAGATGGTGTTGCCAGCGAAGCTAAGCCGCGCTGACGCCGTCAGGTCGATGCCTTGGTCGCCGTCGGCAAAGGCGGCGGGCAGGTCAGTGACGGCGTCAAAACGGACGGGAAGAAGGCCAGCGGTGAAGTCGGCCCTCGTGAACGGCACCGGAGAATCGGCGCTGCGGGCGCGCGACGCCTGGTTGGCAACGTCGGCGGTGCCGGCGTTCGGCCACGTATCGACAAAGGTCTGGTCGCCGAAGTCCTCGCCGTTGATGACGATGTTGGCGTGAAACGGCGCGACGCCCGGGTCGAGGACGAAGTCGAAGACGAAGTTGCCGTCGACGACGACGAGGGCGGCGTCGTCGAAGGCGCCCACGTCGGCGCCGTCGTCGTCGGTGAACGCGGCGCTGATCGTCACCGTTCTGTTCACGGGGACGCCGTCTTCGTCGAGATGACCGGCCCACACCATCGTTTGTGGGTCGCGGGGGGCAAGCGCCGGCGCAACTGAGACGATCGCGAGCACGAGAAGAGCGCTCATCTGACACCTCCAACCGTCGCGCCGCGCAAGGTGAAGC
>JANNAY010001093.1:0-4380 GCA_031384945.1 Deltaproteobacteria bacterium | reverse complement strand
GAAGGAGAAGGAGAAGGAGACGACGAAGACTGCGCCGGCGGCGTGTTCGACGACGCAGACGTTGGCGCCCCCGTCGTCGTCTACGTCGACGGCTTCAGAGTCGGCGCCGACGCAGCCTGCGCGGCGGGCGACTTGTACGAGGTCTACTTCGAGCTCGACGCCGAAGTCGCCGTCGACAGCGTCCGCGCATCCTTCGACGGCGGCGCCCCCGTCGACGTCAGCGACGTGCACGACGACGAAGGCGGACACCGCGGCGACGCTTGCGGCCCATCGGTGACGACGTCAATTCCAGTCGGTGTGCAGGTGACGGGCGCGGGCCTGGCCTCGGTGCCCGTGTGCGGCACGGCGTTCTGACATGGCTGACATGTTTCCGCGCGCGCCCTCAGTCGTCTTCTTCTACGGCTTATCGGCCGCCGGAAAATCATCGTGTGGTGATGTGATGGGCCGCGCCACTGGTCGTCCAGTGTATCATGCAGATGAGAACCTCACCGACGAAATGAAAGACGCCCTCGCAGCGGCCCGCCCCTTCGACGACGGCATGCGCGACCGCTACTTCGCCATCGTCGCCGACGAAATTTTGCTGCGGCGTCGTCGTGGTCCGCTGATCGTGACGCAAGGGCTCTACCGGCGGCGTCACCGTCGCTACCTGCTGTCGCGCGTCGATGACATGGACCTCATCTGCGTGAGGGCGCCAGACGATGTGATTCTGAAACGTCTGGTGCGTCGCAAAAACGGCATCTCTGTCGAAAGCGCCCGCGCCATCGCAAAAGACTTCGATGCCCCCGATGGCGACGACCTCATCATCGACAACGACGACGACGCAGAAGAAGGCGTCTTGCGCCAGCTCGTGGCGCTCTACGGCTGAACTGACAACACGAGGCGGGCGACGGCGACGAAGTGGGCGGCGCCGGCGACGATGGTCAGCGCGTGAAACACCTCGTGGTAGCCGAAGACGCGCGGGATCGGATTCGGCGCCTTCTTCCAAAAGATGATGGCGCCGACGGTGTAGGCGACGCCGCCGAACGCGAGCAGCGCGACGCCAGTGACGCCGATGACCTTGAAGGCTTCGGGCATCGACCAGGCGGCGAACCATCCGAGCGCGACGTAGCTCAGCGACTGAAAAAAGCGCGGCAGTTGCTTGCCGCTCAAGCGCAAGAGCGCGCAGACGATCGCCGCCGTCCACAACGGGATGAGCACCTTCTTGGCCGTCGACGTCGACAGCGCGAGCAGGCTGAAGGGCGTGTTGCTGCCAGCGATGAAGAGAAAGATCATCGCGTGGTCGAGCCGCGCAAAGAACTCACGCATGCGCGGGCCCCACCACACGAGGTGGTAGCTGGCCGAGACACCAAAGAGCAGGCAGAGCGTGGCGACGTAGATCGTCGACGCCAACGTCGACAACGGCGTCGGCGCGGCGGCGACGAGAACGCTGCCGGCGCCGACAGCGACGAAGAAGGCGCCGGCGTGCGAGTAGCCGCGCAGCGTGGGCTTCTGGGCCTTGAGCTCGGCGAGATCGATGGGATCCATCGGCGCAGCCTGCGCCCGCGATGTCATGGCCGTCTCATGACGTCGCTGCAGCGCTATCGTCGTCGACGGAGGCGTCACACCTTGGACAACAACGAGCTCGCGTCGCGCATCGTCTATACGTTGATGGCCCTGCTCATCGGCGGCAGCATCGGCGTTTTCTACGTGCGCGCCGGGCTGCGCACGTGGCGCCGCCACCGACTGATTCGCGACACGCAGACGGCAAAGGCGACGCGCCTTCGTCCCGGTCTCGTCGAGGTCAAGGGGCGCGCCGCCACCGACATGGACCTGCTCGTCAGCCCGATGACGCAGCAGCGCTGCCTGCACTACCGCTTCGTCGTCACCGAGATGCAGAGCACGCACCGCCGCGGCAAGCACAAGACCAAGCGCGTGACGGTCATCAACGACGCCCAGACGCTCTCGTGTTTCGTCGATGACGGCAGCGGCCGCGTCGCCGTCGATTTTGCCGCCGCTGAGCTGCACCTGAAGACCGACGCGCGCGCGAGCTCGGGCTTTCTCAACAGCGCCTCTGACCACCTGCAGCAGACGCTTGAACGACGGTACGGACGCTCGACCACCGGCATGGTCTTCAACAAGTCGATGACCTTCACAGAGACCGTGGTTTGTCCCGGCGACGCCCTCTACGTCCTTGGCACCGCCGTCCGCCGCGGCGATGAGTTCGTCGTCGGTGGCAGCAACGTCGGCGACGACGTGTTCATCGTCTCTGACCAACGCGAAGACAAGCTCGCCAGCAAGCTGATGCTGCGCGCCGTCCGCGAATTCGCCGGCGCCGCCGTCTTCGTCGCCGGCGCCGTCGCCGTCATCGTTGCCTTGAACCTGTTGTAGCCCCGCTCAGTCCATCGGCGACGCGGCGCCGCGCAGCGTGTGCTCGACGATGTCGGTCGGCACACCGAGGCCGATGGCCGTCTTCTCCATCTCCGCCCGTTCGCTGTCGGTGACGACGCCGTCGGCGGCGGCGACGATGGTCAGGTGCTGCACCAGCTGTGTGCGGCGCACCAGCGACGACTCTTTCTTCGCCTTCTCGATCTTGTCGGCGAGCTCTTTCTTCGCCTCATCGAGGGTGGGCGTGCCCCACAGCGCGTTGTGGCGAACGTCGTCACCGAGCAAGGCGACCACGGCTTTTTGCTCGCGCGGATCGATGGTGCCGTCGGCCCAGGCGACGACGAGGGCAGCCAGGAACAAGGTGCGCCGCAAGAGCTCGGGCTCTTCGCCCTTCTCTTCGAGATAGCTCGCCTCCATCAATTCAAGGTCGCGGTCGACGAGCGCTTCGGCGTCGTCGAGGGACATCACCGCGCCCATGCCGCTGCCGCCCTTGATCTTCTGCCAGGCGTCGCTGCGCGCAAAGGCCGCGAGGGCGCGCAAGCGCAGCGGCGCGTAGGGGTGCGTCGAGAAGCAGTCGAGCGTGTCGTCGTCGTCGCGGGGCTTCTGCCGCGCCGCCGGCGACGAGGCCAACGAGTCGACCTGCGAGATGTAGTGGGTGACATCGAGCCCAGCGTCGATGTTGCCGAGGCCCGACGACAGCTTCAAGAACGACGTCGCGGCGACCTCGAGCGAGCCGCCGCAGGCCATGCCGGCACGGTCGGCAGAGATCTCGGCGCTGCGGCACCAGAGGTAGAGCTCGATGGCCTTGGCGCGCGACACGATGGTGCCGGCCATGTCTTCGATCATGGCGACCGACGGCATCGGCAGCGACGTGTGGTCAAACAACATGTGGCCGAGCTCGTGGCCGATGACGAAGCGCAGCTCGGCGGGCGAGAATTTTTCGACCAACGACGACGTCACGCCCAGCGCCCACGGACCAGCCGGGCTCTTCATCACGAACGCCCCGTACTCAGCGTCGGGCTTGATGTAGAGTTCGAGTGGATCTTGAACCCCCAGAATCTCACGGCATTGTTGCAGTGTGTCTGACAGCGACGGCAGCATTGAGCGCTTCACGCGCAAGGCACCGGCGAGCAGACGACGGCGGCCGTAGAAGCCGTAGCCGCTGGTGTGCTCGTCGACCTTGCGCTGGGCCAGCTTGACGCCGCTGTCGGTCATCAGGCTCTCGCGCAGAGAACGGTCGCGACGGCATTGAATGAGGTTCTTCTCGATCATCATGATGTTCACCTGACTCTGAAAGAACGAAACGGATCAAACAAAAGGTGCGGCAGCCGTCTGCAACGTCTGCTCGATGAGGCCGTGTTCGACGCCGAGGGCGTCTGCGACGTCGACCATGACGGCTTTGGCTTTGGCGCTGACGGCGCCGTCGGCAGCGGCGACGACGGTGAGGTGCTGCACCAGCTGTCGGCGCCACACGTTGGTCGACTTCTCTTTCAGCTCGGCCAGCTTCGCGGGCATCTCGCTCTTCAGCTTCGCCTGCTCGGGCTCGGGCCAGAACACTTCGGTGCCGAGCAGCGCCACGATGGCCTTGCGCTTCTTGTCGCCCATGGCGTCTTCGCCGCGGGCGTCGTCGACGTCGGCGGTGGCGACGACGTAGCCGGCGCAGAACAAGGCGCGTCTGACGAGGTCGGCGGCGTCGCCTTTTTCTTCGAGGTAGCTCGCCTCCATCAGCTCTAGATCGCGCTCGACCGCGTCTTCGACGGCGTCGATCGTCAGCGCGTTCGCGGGCACGGGCTTGCCCAACATCTGAAAGAACGCGTCGCTCTGCGCGTAAAGCATCATGGCCTTCACGCGCAGCGGCGAATACGGATGCGTGCTGAAGGCTTCGATGGATTCGTCGTCGTCACGAGGCTTCTGCCGCGCCACCGGCGCCGACGCGATCGACGCCGCCTGCGCCACATACGACGCGGCGTCAAAGCTGCCGAACGAGGCGTCGCTCAAGCCGCTGCTCAGCTTCAA